>JBDLUR010000095.1:0-8833 GCA_039805205.1 Bacteroidota bacterium | reverse complement strand
GTGTGCGTGTGTATCTCAATGCACAACCGACAGATTTTTTTGGATCTACTGTCGCGCTTCTTGATGCAAATGGGGTTGTTACAACAAGTCCTTATTGGTATAGAAAGAGTGGTGGACTTCTCAATAAAGAATTGTCCGTTCCTTCTTATAATATCAATAGCCAGGATTGGTTGAGAAAGCCCATTGATACAAAACTGTCTTATTGGACTGCCCCATATTTTGATGCTGGTGGTGGAGAGATTTGGATGAAAACTTATTCTTATCCAATTATCGTTAACAATAAAGTTATTGCAGTCGCTACAACTGATTTAGCTGTTGATCAGCCTTAATTTTATAATGCGGATTTTATTTATTTTATTTTTCTTTTCTTCCTTTGTTAAGGCGCAAGAAACTGTTGTGTTTAAAAGCGGGACAGAAGGACACAAGAGTTACCGCATCCCTGCTATTGTTACTTTGCCAAATGGTGAATTACTTGCTTTTGCTGAAGGGCGTGTAAACAACAGCGCAGATTTTGGTGATATCAACATCGTCATGAAACGCAGTAGTGATAAAGGAAAAACTTGGGGTAAGTTGATCATGTTGGTGGATCAAACTATTTTACAAGCCGGTAATCCAGCGCCAGTCATCGATTTACAAGATCCTGACTATCCAAATGGTGTTGTGTATTTATTTTACAATACAGGCAACAACCACGAAAATGAAATCAGGAAGGGAAATGGTGTAAGAGAAGTCTGGTTCATTCGATCTTTCGATTTGGCGAGAACATGGAGTGAGCCTGTTAACATTACATCCATGGTGCATAAACCTTTTCAGCCGGAATTAAATTTAGTATACAACTTTAAAGAAGATTGGAGGAGTTATGCCAATACACCCGGACATGCAATGCAGTTTCAAAAAGGAAAATACAAAGGCAGAATTGTTATCCCTGCCAATCATTCTGCTGGTCCCCCTCAACATCAGTTTCGTGATTATAGAGCGCATGCTTTTTATTCTGATGATCACGGAAAAACATTTCAGTTGAGTCCATCTATTGATATAGAAGGTTCTAATGAGTCCATTGTTACTGAACTTTCAAATAACCGCATGCTGATGAGCATTCGCAATCAGCGTGGTGATATCCGTAACAGAATCTTAGCGTATAGCAGCAGTGGTGCCAAGTATTGGGATACCACTTATTTTGATCAACAACTTATCGATCCTGTTTGTCAGGGTTCTTTGCTTACCATAGGATATAAAAAAGGGAAAGCCATCATTGCATCATCTAATGCAGCTGATCAACGTGAGAGAAATAACCTAACTATTAAGATCAGTTATGATGAAGGTAAATCTTGGTTGAAGTCGATTGTGGTGGACAAAAATGAAACAGCTAAAAACGACTGGACAGCCTACAGTGATTTAGTCTTGATCAATAAAAAAACTATTGGCATTTTATATGAGCGGAATAATTATGCGGAAATAGTTTTCAAATCTATTTCTTTGAAATAGCTCAATTGTTATTACAATTCAAAAATTCTTGCAAAGTGATTTTCTAAGTGGTTGCGCATGCCTTGGCGAAACTCTTCTGGGTTGCCATGTTCAAGGATATCAATCAATTCTTTGTGTGAAACGAAAGTCTTGAGCAGTAATTGTTTTTTCAGTAATCCACTGTGATGCACGTAATCAAAAACAGGGAGTAACATTTTTTGAAACTTCTTTAGCGTTTGGTTGTTGGTGATTTCATACAACTTACTATGGAAGTCGACTTCATGATTGATATTGAACAAGTGATATTGAGTAGCTGGTGGTTCATCAGCAACAATTTGTCTGAGTTCCTCGATATCTTCTTTTGTTACTCTGTGAAATAATAAATCTGCCATACCGATTTCTAAAACCAATCGTATTTCAAAAATCTCTTTCAAAGTGTCCTGGTCGAGGATGTGAGGATTCATACTCTTGCCCATCATCCCAAATAAATCCGGACTAGTTATTACAGATCCTTTCTTTTTCTTAGATTCAATGAGGCCCATCATCCTTAACCTTGTTAGCGCCTCTCTAATCACAGTCCGGCTAACGCCCAGAGATTCGGCTAGTTCTACTTCTTTTGGTATAACATCGCCAACAGATAATTTTCTCTCCTGCAATAGTACAACAATACTGTCCTCTACCTTGTCCACCAATGAACTGGTATCTATTGACTTCATTTTAGCTGTTATGGGAAGCGGTTTCATCTATTATGTAGTACTTAATGAAGAGAACGAATTTACAAAAAATTGAGGTTTTACTTAAATTAATTCACTAAATATTGATAATCAATTAAATATGCTCATAAAATTAATATTTTGTTATTTCTGATAAATCCCTTTATTTTGATATGTCATACATAATACATTCAAAAATGCGTGTCATGAAATTAACCTGTTTTAAGATTTACCTGGTTTCCGTGTTGATGCTTTTGACTTCTTTGTCATTTGCGCAGACCAAGCGGCTTACCGGAAGGGTACTCAATGAAGAGTCCAAGCCAGTTTCGGGCGTTTCAGTTGCTGTAAAAGGGAAAACGACTGGAACCACAACCAATGCAAGTGGTGATTTTTCCATTGATGCAACGGAAGGCAATCTTTTGGTCTTCAGCTTTACCGGCTTCAAGACGCTTGAAGTGAGAGTTGGATCATCTGCTATGTTAGACATTACCTTAGAGCCTGTTGTGGGTACTTTGGATGATGTTATTGTTACAGGATACGGTTCTCAGAAAAGAAAAGAAGTTACCGGAGCGGTTGCTACCTTGAGTCCTAAGACATTTGAACACAACCCAACTACAAACGTGGCAACAGTTCTTCAGGGTAATGTTCCAGGTTTGGTTGTTCAGCAAAGAACTGGTCAGCCAGGTACCACGCCTTCTATCACCTTTAGAGGAGGAACAGAATTTGGAGGTGGAGGTACACCATTGTTTATTGTTGACGGAGTAATTGTTCCATCTTTATATGGAATAGACATTAATGATGTAGGTAGTATTGATCTATTGAAAGATGCTGCAACAACAGCTATCTATGGTGCAAGAGCTGCCAATGGTGTAGTATTAGTTACTACTAAGAAAGGAAAGAAAGGTAGATCGCAAGTGACCTATACTTTCAGTAATACTACCAACTATATTCGTCGTAATCCATCTGAATACTTAGATGGTGGAGATTATATTCGAATGAACCGTTTAGGTTTACAGGCGAGATTCCGTGGTGATTCTTTGGATAACAACACCAATGCCATGAACACCGACCGAAACCAATTGTTGGGTGCATGGGGTTGGGCAGTCAACTCAGGATGGCGTTCTCCAATTGGGTTGTATTCTACTCAATTACTAAATAATCAGAATCGTAATCTTCTAACAAACCCTAATTGGAAATTATTAGTTGATCCCAATCCATTTAACGTTGCACAGGTTGATAGTATACTTTATACCAACTTAAGTGCTAAGGATAGGGAAATGATGATTTTGCAACAAGTAAATACAAGTGAACACAACTTGAATTTTTCTGGTGCCAATGATCAAGGCTCTTATGCATTATCGTTAGGAACCGTAAAAGACAATGGTATGATTATTGGTTCTTCTCTGAAGAGAATCAATATGAACTTCAATGGTGGTCTTAATATTGGTAAAAATTTAAAAGTAACCACCAACATTGGTGCATACAGTGTGGAACAAGCATTGCCTTATGGGCAATTTAATGGTTTAGATCCTGAAGGTGGTGCAGCAGGTGGTTTGCTTCAGCGTTTTGTTGGTGTTGCACCTACTGTTCGTTATGTAAATGATACTTCATCAGAAGTATTGCCTGGTCCAAATGATGTTACCTTAGGTAATCCTGCTTATTGGAGTGACCTGACTATTAACAATACCAACCAACAACGTTTCTTAGGTGGTGTAAATCTTGAGTACACTATTCTTCCTTACCTCAAAGTGCTTGCAAGTGGTTCTGGGTATTTACAATATACCAACAATAACTTTTTTACAAAAGCTTTTCAGCAAGGTAATGGTGGAGCATTCAATACCAACAGAGCCTCAAGTTTTAATAATACAAAAACATCTCAGTATACAACCAATGCATTTTTGCAATTCAGTAAAGTATTTAAGGGTCATAGTATTACTGCACTTGCCGGTACAGAGTTCTATGAGTATAGGAACTATGTAAATTCTGGTTTTGCGCAAGGTGCTCCTACTGATATCATTCCATGGTTGACTGCTGCTACACCGCCAAGTGTTCAAGGTACAACCTTGATTAATCCTGCTGGGGCTTCTTCAAACTTTAATGGTTGGGAAAAAATTTCTTCTGCAATCGGAAGACTCAATTATACCTACAAAGACAGGTATTTGTTAACAGCAGTTATACGTAAGGATGGTTCAAGCCGACTTAAAAAAGGAAACTACTTTGGTACATTCCCGGGTGTGTCTGTTGGTTGGAACTTACACAATGAAAAATTCTATGATGGATCTGTTGTATCAAAATACATCAGCAGCATTAAGCCTAGAATCAGTTATGGTGTAAATGGCAATATCAATTCTCTTGGATTTTTTGCTACTTCACAGGTCTACAACAATGCAGGTACTTATAATGGATTTGGTGGAACATTTGTATCGTCTTATATCAACTCTGATGTAAGGTGGGAACGTACCAACAGTTTAAACATAGGTGCGGACCTCGGATTCATCAACAATAGAATTTTATTCAACTTCGATTATTTTATCCGCAACGTATATGATAAGTTAGCGGGACTTAACATTTCATCACAAACTGGTTTTGGAAGCTTCACTACTAATCTAGGGCAGTTACAAAACAAGGGTATTGAAATGTCACTTACTGGAAGAATCATTGTTCCTAAAAAGGCAGATGGATTCAGTCTTGATTTGGGCATGAATTATTTCCACGTAAAGAGCTATGCAAAGAAGCTTCCTTTCAATGCCTTGCCTGGAAACAGGACCAATGGATTTTTTGTTTGGGATCCCAAAAATCCTGGACAGCAAATGTATGTGAGAGGATTGGTAGAAGGCCAACGTATTGGTCTTGATGAAGTATGGGCACCTAAATGGGATGGCATTTATACCGATGCTACCAAAATAAGTGCATCATCAAATGTGTACAATTCTTTCTTGCCTTATACCAATAAACGCATCAAACAATTAGGTGATGCTGATTGGCATCAAGTCAATAAGAACGATACAATTGATGCAAGACAATTTGTTTATGTTGGACGTACAACCCCACAACATACAGGTGGTTTCAATTTGAGCAGTTCATTCAAAGGCATCAGATTATATGCCCAGTTCGATTATGCTTTTGGCTTTGTTATCTTAAACAATCAAATTGTAAGAGGATTGAGTCAGGTTCAAGGCTCTCAAAACCAAACAACAGACGTATTAGATACATGGTCTCCAACCAATCCAACTGGAACAATGCCGAGGTTCTATTGGGCTAACCAAGGAAGAAACTATGCAACAGATGCAAGTGGTAATAACCCTGCAGCAAATCTTTGGGAGAAAGGAGATTATGTAATGTTAAGAGAGTTGACACTTGCTTATGATCTTACTCAGAACTTACTTTCAAGTCTTGTTGGTAATAGAATCAAAGGCATAAGTGTTAACGTAACTGGCTCTAACCTCTTTTACTTCTCAGGTTATAGTGGCAACTTCCCTGAAGTAGGTGGATTTGACCAGGGTAAGTTCCCATTGCCTAGAAGACTTACCATTGGTGTAAGAGCAACTCTTTAATTGTTTGAATTTTAAAACTCAGAGAAATGAAATATAAAAATCTTCGAATACTGCCAGTTGTCTGCTTGATGGTGTTAGGCATTGCCTCATGCACCAAAGAGTTGGATGAAGTTGTCCCCCAAGATGCTATCAGTAAAGACCAAGCGCTAAAAGACCCGAATGCTGCTCGTACTTTATACCATGGTGTATATGGTAGAGTAAGAGCGTTTAATGGTACTTTTTTCCAGTTGGGAGAAATGAGATCAGACCTTTGGGTGGATGGTCTTTTTACTGAATCTGTTGATGGTGGTTTACAAAATTTATACCGCCATAATATCAGTAGTCTAAATGTGCCATTTGGTGATTGGGGTGGATTCTACAACCTGATCTTTAATTTCAACAATGTAATTAAGATCATTCCACAAACCACCTTACCTGAGGCAGAAAAAAACAAAATCCTTGCTGAAGTACATGGTTTAAGAGCCTATGTGTACTACACCATGGTAAGAACTTGGGGCGATGTTCCATTGAATACCGAACCAGTTGAAACACTTACCAATGCTGCAGAAACCTATAAGCGTAGAACTGGTGCTGACTCAGTAATGGCGCAGGTTAAAAGTGATATTGAAACTTCACTTCAGTTGTTTGGTTCATCAAACACAATTCCTGCAGGAAAGAGAGTGTATTGGAATAGAGTAGCTTCTTTGATTTTGAAAGGTGATGTATTCCTCTGGTCTGGAACACATATGGGCGGTGGAAACACAGATTTTACAACTGCGAAAACAGCTTTACAAGAAGTGAGAAGCTTACAGAGTGCAACACTTGATCTCAATGCTAGTTATGCAGATATCTTTGATCCAACCAAAAAAACGAATAACAAGGAAATTATATTTGCTATTAATTATGAGCTACAACAAGCTTCAAACGGACTTTTTGGAAGTTTTTCTGTGAACTCTATTCAAGCCAATACACTTTCTTTTGCGCAAGCGGCTACACCAACTGTCTCTTCCGTTTATCCATTTGTTGCAGGAGCAAATCGTGTTGGCTTTAACCAAGCAATGATTACTAGACTCACTGCGGGTCCTGCTGATCAGCGTATTACTAACTCGTTCCGAGTGATGTACTCCAATGCAGCTCCATTTGCAACGAGAGGTATTTTGCTTACCAAATATATTGGTACTACTTCAGGAACAACCCAGGTTTACAATAATGATTATCCAATTTATAGGTATGCAGATGTGCTATTACTTTTAGCTGAAGCCAAAGCAAAGCTAGGAGAAGACCCTTCTGCAGAAATCAATGCCATACGCCAGCGTGCATATGGAAATACCTATACGCCACATGTTAATGGTGCTGTTACTGATAACATGAATGCAATTCTCAATGAATATTTAAGAGAGTTTATAGGTGAAGGAAAAAGATGGTGGGCTTTACGCAGGGCTGGTGACAGTTATGTATATGCTAATCTTAATCCAACTTATTTTTCAGCCAATTCAACAGCTAAGTTCTTGTTGCCTTTATCTGTTGGTATGCTGACAGCTGATCCGTTATTGAAACAAACAGCTGGATATTAATCTATTTTTGTACCATGTTGAACTATCACTTAGAGGGACTCATTGCTGCACCGTTTACTCCGATGCATGAAGATGGCTCCCTCTATCTTGAACTTATTCCTCACTATTATGCCATGCTTAAAGCCAATGGTGTAAAGGGAGCCTTTATTTGTGGCTCTACTGGTGAAGGAGTTTCACTTACCCTCCAGGAGAAGATAAATGTCGCAGAAGCTTGGGCCGCCTGCACTGTAAACGATAAGGGGTTTATTGTCATGCAATTGGTGGGCGGTACCTGCCTGGAGCATTGTAAAACATTGGCATTACATGCTAGAAAGGTAGGCATTGATGCAATCTCATTCTTACCACCTTATTATTTTAAGCCATCATCAGTTGAGGTCTTAGCTGATTGCTGCAAAGAGGTTGCAGCTGTAGTTCCAGATATGCCATTTTATTTTTATCATATACCAGTACTTACTGGAGTAAACTATAATATGATAGATTTATTAAAAGCTGTGGATGGCCAAATTCCAAACTTTGCTGGCATAAAATATACCCACGAAGATTTTATGGATTACCTCTCATGTATTAATTACAATGGAGGCAAGTTTGATATGTTATGGGGTAGAGACGAAACATTTCTTTCTGCTTTAGTAGTTGGGGCTAAAGGTGCAGTAGGAAGTACTTATAATTATGCAGCTCCACTATACAACCAACTGGTTGCAGCTTTTGATGCTGGAAATTTATCAGAAGCTCAGCAATTGCAACAGCTTTCAATTGACATGATCAGGTTGCTTGGTAAGTATGGTGGTATAGCAACGGGTAAAGCATATATGAAATATATTGGTTTGGATTGTGGTGGTTTCAGGCTTCCAGTAAAAAATATGCAGCCTTCAACCTTTGAAGCTTTTAAAGATGATGTTAACAGACTTCCTTTAGCACCATATTGGTCGTATCTTCCTGTTTCTACTCATCCATAATGAAACTGACTTGTACATTACTTACACTCTTTTGCATGATCATATTTGCTGAGCCTTTCGCACAAGAGGGTAAGCTTCAATGGCAGGTTGCTGGTAATTTACCTTCTTCACCCAAGGAGTATACTATTGGAGTTGCTGGTGCAATAAGTGGAATTCACAATGATAAGTTATTTGTAGCAGGTGGTGCTAATTTTCCTGATACAATGCCTTGGGAAGGAGGTAAGAAAAAATACTACAATCAGCTTTTTGTCTACGATGTAGATTCAGCAACAATTACAATACAACCCTCTACTTTTTTATTACCTGAAGCCATCGCTTATTCAGCAGTTTGTAATACACCGTATGGTGTTTTTTATACAGGGGGAGAAAATGAAGATGGTATATCTGCTCAATCTCATTTGATTTCCTGGGACACAACTCAATCGTCAATTTTTATAAAAACATTGCCTTCTTTACCAATTGCAATAACCAACGCTAGTGCGGTATTTCAGGATGAAAAAATTATTGTTGCAGGAGGTGATGCAAATAAGGGTACATCTGATCAAGTTTTCATGCTTGATTTGAGAAATACTGAAACAGGATGGAAAGTACTT
>JBDLUR010000094.1:0-4573 GCA_039805205.1 Bacteroidota bacterium | reverse complement strand
CTATCGCCTGATTCAAATTCATCTCTTTTAACCACTGCTGATTTTAGTTCTACATTTTTTCGAACAATTTCTCGCAATAATTTTTTATTTGATTTAAGATCATCAAGATGGAGAGATGATAATTGTTTGAAAAGTTTTGCATCAAGCACTGCACCATGCTTGATAATTTCTGCACAACCATTTACCCATTCTTGATGGGGAAGGGTTGAAAGCAAGCTGGTATCATAAAACAAAAACGAAGGTTGACGAATAATACCTACCATGTTTTTGTATTCGCCAACATCAATACCATTCTTACCTCCAATTGATGCATCCACCATGGCAAGCAAGCTCGTTGGCACAAAACCAAACTGGATACCACGCATGTAAATAGATGCTACATAACCCGTAAGATCAGTAATCACACCGCCTCCTACGCCAACCAAAACAGTAGAACGATCCGCCTGAAAAGCAATTAGCTGTTCTACAATTGCATCGGCAGTCGGTTGTATCTTATAGGCCTCCCCAGGCTTTAGTGTGATAACATTCCAGTTCTTGAATTTGG
This sequence comes from Bacteroidota bacterium, assembly GCA_039805205.1. Classification (GTDB taxonomy): domain Bacteria; phylum Bacteroidota; class Bacteroidia; order Chitinophagales; family Chitinophagaceae; genus Pollutibacter. Next base: position 4,029 of record JBDLUR010000094.1, on the reverse strand, counting down.
TTTGATGTGCTTTAAAAACATGCTCATCTGTAACAAGAATAGCCTTTTTTTTATCAACGATCTTGTTCAATTGACCGAAAGCAGCATCAAAGTAAACATCAACCTTGCCTGATGTATATGTGTAAGTTTTTTTAAGCATGCTTTATTCGTTGTTCATGATTTTATTCTGTCTGTTGATACTTTCCATATGGATGGCATCCATATAACGGGTGATAAACTCTTCGCTCAAGCCAACTTTTGTCGCTTTCACTAAAGCTTTTTCGAGTACCTCATTCCATCTGCCTTGTTGGAAGATGGTTACATTATTATTCTTCTTGTACTCACCAATTTTTTCAGCAATAGACATACGCTGAGAAATCAATTGCATCAATTCATCATCGATATGATTGATTTGTTCACGTAATTTATCCAATGCAGCATGGAAAGAAGGTGAAGGAGCATTTTCATTTCTCCAACTAATTGCTTCAAGCATTTCTGCTAGACGTTCAGGCGTGATTTGTTGTTTAGCATCACTCCAAGCATTATCAGGATCAATGTGACTTTCAATCATCAAACCATCAAAATCGAGATCGATTGCTTTCTGCGCTGTTGATTGAAGTATATCTCTTCTACCACAGATATGTGATGGATCATTTACCATCAACATACCAGGCATTCTGCGCTTCATTTCTAATGCAAGATGCCACATTGGAGCATTTCTAAATTCTGTATTACCATAAGAAGAAAAACCACGATGAATCAAACCAATATCACTGATACCTGCTCTGGAAATACGCTCAACAGCACCTTGCCATAGTTCCAAATCAGGATTGATTGGATTTTTAATGAGTACAGGGACCTTCACACCACGCAATGCATCAGCCACTTCCTGCACACTAAATGGATTTACAGTTGTCCTTGCCCCTACCCACAATACATCCACATCAAAGGTTAAAGCATCTTCCACTTGCTTTCCAGTTGCTACTTCAACAGTAGTTGGTAAACCAGTTGCTTTTTTTGCCTGCTGCAACCAAGGCAGACCTTTTGCACCAACACCTTCAAACATACCAGGCTTGGTTCTTGGTTTCCAAATACCGGCCCTGAGCATATTTACCATTCCTGTCTTAGCCAAACGCTGAGCTGTCTCCAAAACCTGTTCTTCGGATTCAGCGCTGCATGGTCCGGATATGATCAAAGGACGCTTGTTCCAAGCCGTCTGCGCTGCTGTCTGTTGTGATTCAGTTGTCTTTTCCATTGTTACAAAATTAATGATTTAGATAAGGGTTAATTTATTGTATGATTCTTTTGATTTGATTAGCATTAGACATGAGTTCATTGAGGTACTCCCAGTTTTCTTTCTCAAGACAGGCTTTGAATTTTCTAAGTTGTGAAATGTGTTCATTCAAAACATCCAATACGTTTTCACGGTTGTGCATAAGAATGGGCGTCCACATCTCTGGATTACTTTTAGCCAAACGGACTGTACTTTCAAAACCGGCACTGGCCATTTCAAAAATTGCATTATCCTCTTTTTCTTTTTCCAATACCGTATTAGCAAGTGCGAAAGATGTGATGTGTGAAATATGACTTACATAGGCTGCATGTAAATCATGATCATCCGCATTCATTTCGATGATGCGCATGGGAAGTGCAGTAAATATTGCTTTAGCTGTTTCAACAGCATCCTCATCTGTTTTATCCAAATCACATAGTATTACTGCTTTGTTTTCGAAAGCATTGCTCACGGCTGCAGTAGGACCAGAATATTCAGTACCCCACATAGGATGAGACGCAACAAACCGACCACGCTTGGGATGATTTTCAACAACTGCATTGATATGGCTTTTGGTAGACCCCATATCAATTACCACTTGATGATCAACCCTATCTAAAATCTTAGGCAAAAGAGTAGAAAGTGCGTTCACTGGAATAGAAAGTATAACTACATCAGCTCCATCGACAGCTGATTCTAAATCAAGCATTTCATCAACCAATCCTAAATCCAATGCGTCAGTCGCGTGCTTGGGGTTGTTATCAACTCCCACCACCTTATTAGCTAAACCATGCTGTTTGCATTTCAGTGCAAATGACCCACCAATCAAACCTACCCCAATGATTGCAAATTTTTTTTTCATTACTACATTCCAATTTTCTTTACGCAATTTTCATTACGCATGAGCTAACATATTTTCTACTCTTGTTATCGCTTGAGCTAAAACTTCTTTTTTACTACATAAACTAATACGCACAAAGCCATCACCGGCATTACCAAAAATTCCACCTGGCGTGATGAATACATTGGCTTTATGCAAGACTTCATCACTCAAGGAAAAACCGGTTTCATAATCAGCAGGAATTTTAGCCCAAACAAACATGCCGACTTGCTCTTTGGAGTAAACACAGTTAAGTAGGTCCAACAAACGACAAGCCAATTCTTTTCTTTCCTTATAGATAGCATTTACTTCTTGATGCCATTGGTGATCCAATGACAAAGCCTTTGCAGCAGCCATTTGTACAGGCAGGAACATCCCTGAATCCATATTGCTCTTGAATCTAAGTATCGCATCAATATGCGCTGCTGATGCCACAATCATACCAACACGCCATCCTGCCATGTTGTGAGACTTGCTTAAAGAATTGAGTTCAATTACTACTTCTTTATCAGCATCAAATGATAATAAACTTGAAGGATCATCATTTAAAATAAAACTGTAAGGATTATCATGAACGATGATCAGTTGTTCTTGCTTGGCAAATGCAACAATCTCTTTGAGCAATGCAGGATCTGGTAATTGTCCTGTTGGCATATGCGGATAATTCAAGAACAACAACTTCACCTTTCCCTGCTGTTTAGCATGATGTGCATCAATCATTTTTTTCCATTCCCTCAAATCAGGATGCCAATTATTTTTCTCTTCTAGAACATAGGAAAGTGTTTCACCACCAGCTAATTTTACTGCACTAGTATAAGTAGGATATCCAGGATTCGGCACCAGCGCTGCATCACCTTGTTCAAGAAAAGTCATGCAGATGTGCATGATTCCTTCTTTACTACCAATCAAGGGAAGCACTTCAGCATTGGGCTGTACATCAACCTTATACCAGTTTTTATACCAGTCGGCTATCGCGTTTCTCAACACTGGTGAGCCTTTATAAGATTGGTATGCATGTGTATTGTCCTTAGCCGCCTCTTCATGCAAGGCTGCTATCACTGATGGATGTGGAGGAAGATCCGGACTACCAATACCTAAGTTGATGACTTGCTTTCCAGCTTTATTCATCTCCTCTATTTCCCTCAACTTCATAGAGAAATAGTATTCGCCAATACCATCTAGTCGTGATGAAACTTTTACCATTTCTATTTATTAAATTTTCCTTTTTTATAAACGCCTAAAACGCGTATAGATTGAGTACGTACCTTCAGCTCTTCCATCACCTTGTTATATTGATCGAGTTGGTCAAATTCAAGGTCGGCATGAAAACCATATTTAAACTGACTTCCTGCCAATGGGAAGGACTGTAGTTTACTCAAGTTGATACCCTCATTGGCGATGACTGACAGTACCTCAGCTAACCTTCCTTTTGCATGATCTGTGTGAAAATTAATGGATGCTTTGTTTGCACCCTCAATGACTGATGCTTTTTGTTGCAACACCAGAAAACGTGTGTAATTATTTTTTACATCATGAATATTGGGTGCAATGATTTTTAATCCGAATAACTCTGCTGCCAAACTGCCTGCTATTGCAGCAATTTGTTTGCTCTTTCGTTGGTGCACATTTTTAGCACTTAGTGCAGTATCCTCCGTTTCAACTAATCTCCATCCCCTAGGATTCAAATAACCAGTACATTGTAGCAAAGCCATAGGATGAGAATGGACCTCTTTGATATCACTTAGTTTCACTCCAGGGTTTACCATCAGATGTTGGTCAATTTGCAAATACACTTCACCAGCAACATAGAGGTTTGATTTTTGCAATAAGTTATAGTTAGGCAGAATGCTACCGGCGATTGAGTTTTCAATGGCCATGATTCCCCCCATGGTGTTTT
>JBDLUR010000093.1:0-3717 GCA_039805205.1 Bacteroidota bacterium | reverse complement strand
TTGATTCTTTAGCTACGATATCACGACTATATGCACCTGATAGTGCATTTAGAATCTTCACTTGGCAGGTGAGTCGAGATGCAGATTTACACAGAAGACATGGTGCCATTCAAATGCGCACAGCGGATGGTTCTTTGAAATTATTTCCTTTGATTGATAGAAGCATCATCATCAGGAACCAAGAAGATACGGTCACCAATCATGAGTGGTGGATAGGCGCTATCTATTATAAAATTCTAAAGAATAGTTACAATAATCAAAGCTTCTATACCCTATTAGGTTATGATGAAAACTCCATCAGAAGTACCAAGAAAAGAATGGAGGTATTGAGTTTTGATGCCAAAGGAAATCCGGTTTTTGGCGGACCCTTTTTTACATTTGAAAAAGACACTGTTAGAAAACCAATTCAAACAAGATTCAGCATCGAGTACAAGAAAAATGGCAATGCGAGAATTGTCTACGATGATGAATTGGACATGATCATCTATGATCACTTAATATCGGAGAGTAATGAGCCTGCCAAAAAATACACTTACATTCCTGATGGTGATTACGAAGGATTCAAGTGGGTCAATGGAAAATTGCAGCACATTGAAAAAGTCTTCAACCAAAAGTTAGAAGATGGTCAGGCTCCAGTATTGAAGCCCGTTACAGAGAAAAAATTACCTCCTAAAAAAGGCGGTTAATCATCCAATTTCAATACTGCAAGGAAGGCCTCTTGTGGAACCTCTACGTTACCAATCTGACGCATCCTCTTCTTTCCTTCTTTCTGCTTTTCCAACAATTTACGCTTACGGCTGATGTCACCACCATAACATTTTGCAGTTACATCTTTACGCATAGCAGAGATATTTTCTCTTGCTACAACTTTAGCACCGATAGCAGCTTGGATTGCTATTTGGAATTGCTGACGAGGTAAAAGTTCTTTTAGTTTCTCACAAAGTTTTCTTCCGAATTCTTGAGCGCGACTTCTATGAATCAATGCAGAAAGAGCATCTACTTTTTCACTGTTCAACAGTATATCCATCTTCACGATATCACTTTCTCTATAGCCAATTGGTGAATAGTCGAAAGACGCATAACCTCTGGTTTGGCTCTTTAATTTATCGTAGAAATCAAATACGATTTCAGTGAGTGGCATTTCAAAAATCAATTCTACCCTATTTTGTGTAAGATAGCTTTGGTTGATGAGCATACCACGCTTACCTAAACAGAGCGTCATGATATTACCTATGTAATCAGGCTTTGTGATGATCTGAGCTCTAATGAAAGGTTCTTCAATCCTATCCATTTGTGTAGGATCAAGCATTTCACTTGGATTGTTCACCTTGATTTCTTTTCCTCTTGTATCGTATGCAATGAAGCTTACGTTAGGAACAGTCGTGATTACGGTTTGGTTGAACTCGCGCTCTAAACGTTCTTGGATGATTTCCATGTGCAGGAGACCTAAGAATCCACAACGGAAACCAAAACCTAATGCCTGAGATGTTTCTAATTCAAAGGTGAGTGAAGCGTCGTTCAATTGTAGTTTATCCATACAATCACGCAACTCTTCAAAATCTTCAGTCACTACTGGGAAAATACCAGCGAATACCATCGGTTTTACATCTTCAAAACCTTTGATAGCTTCTGCAGGGTTCAAGGCATTGATGATGGTATCACCTACTTTTACTTCTTTCGCATTTTTGATACCAGTGATCAAGTAGCCTACATCACCACACTGAACAGATTTCTGTTCTTGCATGGTCAGCTTGAGGATACCTACTTCATCAGCACCGTATTCTAAATCGGTTGATACAAATTTGATCTTATCGCCTTTATTGATGCTACCATTTAAAATTCTATAGTAAACAATGATACCTCTAAATGAATTGAATACAGAATCAAAAACAAGTGCTTGAAGTGGTGCTGTAGGATCACCTTTAGGTGCCGGGATACGGTTGACAATAGCATCCAAAATGCCTTCAATACCTATACCTGTTCTTCCACTTGCTAAAAGTATTTCTTCCGGCTTACAGCCAATCAAATCAATAATTTGGTCTTTTACCTCTTCAATCATTGCACCATCCATGTCGATTTTATTGATAACAGGGATGATTTCAAGGTTGTTTTCTACAGCCAGGTAAAGGTTAGAGATGGTTTGCGCCTGAATACCTTGGGCTGCATCCACCAACAACAAAGCACCTTCACAGGCAGCTAATGCCCTGCTCACCTCATAGCTGAAGTCAACGTGACCAGGAGTATCAATTAGGTTTAATGTGTATTGCAGACCATCCGTATGTTTATAGTTGATCTGTATAGCATGACTCTTAATGGTAATACCCTTTTCCCTCTCCAGATCCATGTCGTCTAACACCTGATCCATCATGTCACGGTCGCTAATCGTATTGGTCGATTGTAACAACCTATCGGCTAAAGTCGATTTTCCATGGTCTATATGCGCGATAATGCAAAAATTTCTGATCTGTTTCATTCACTACTTTGAGAAAAAATACATTTATAAATGGGACTAAAAAGCGGTGCAAAGTTAATCATTTTAATTCTCCTTAAATCTTGTATTTTCGTTGAGCAGAAACGAAAAAAATGAAGGAATTATTTGAACAAGCGGTAAAAGATGCTGAAAATTTAAGAGAGCGTCCTAGTAACGAGACTTTACTACAGATGTATTCACTATACAAGCAGTCCACAGAGGGTGATAACCAAAAAGACCCTCCTGAAAATCCTTTTGATTTTGTGGCCAAAGCAAAATATGAAGCATGGGCATCCCTCAAGGGTAAAACCCCTGAGGAAGCCATGAAAGAATATATTGAACTGGTTGAGAAATTAAAGTCCTAAGACTTAAGCGCTTTGATGATTTGCACGAATTCCTCGGCAATCAAAGACGCACCGCCTACTAGTCCACCATCAACATCAGGCTGAGAAAACAATTCTACAGCATTTGCGCCTTTAACACTACCGCCGTAAAGGATGGAGATTTCATTGGCTACAGCTGCACCATATTTAGCGTTTAACACAGATCTTAAATGGGCATGCATTTCTTGCGCTTGAGCAGAAGATGCCGTCTTACCTGTACCAATGGCCCAGATGGGTTCATAGGCAATCACTACTTTTTGTATTGCGGTTGCGTCAAGATGGAAAAGTGATTCTTCCAGCTGCACAGCAACAAATTGATTTTGTGTTTCAGCTTCTCTGATTTGAAGTGGCTCACCACAACAGAATATAGGAGTAATATTTTTAGCAAGACAGAGGTTGACTTTATCTGCCAACATCTCGTTGGTTTCTGCAAAATATTCTCTTCTTTCACTATGACCTACAACACAATAACTGATGTTGATAGAATCAAGCATATCTACAGATATTTCACCAGTATAGGCGCCTGAAGTTTTATGGTGGCAATTTTGCGACGCCAAAGCAATATTTGCCTTGTCGTCTAACAAAGGTTGAAGTGGCACCAAATAAGGGGAAGGAACGGCAAATACCACCTCATGATTGGGTTCAAATAAATCAGTTGATTGAAGGATGGTTTCCAATAATACTTTTCCTTCATCTAAACGTTTATTCATTTTCCAATTGGCTGCCGCGATTTGTTTTCTCATGTTAAAATTGATTATAAAGGTTGATAATTGTTGTTTTTACATCTTCCGATGGTGTTTGTCCCTTCATGTTCATCCACTTGTTCAATTCGATCATTAGTTTATCTAAATCATATTTACCAGA
>JBDLUR010000092.1:0-5686 GCA_039805205.1 Bacteroidota bacterium | reverse complement strand
TACTAAAGGTAAAGTCCGATATCCCTCGTAAAGATCCAATCCTATTTGTTCAGGAGCTTCTGCAATAGAAGTTCCTGATTTTTTTTATGCGATGATCCCTGATCCTTGGCGGGTAACAACTGGTTCGTCTTCGGTCATATCGACTATAGTAGAATATTCCATTCCACCTATACCTCCATCAATAACCAAATCGACTAGCTTTTCAAATTTCTCATGGATGCATTCAGGATCAGTATATTCTTCTACCATTTCACCAGGTAAAGATGAACTTAAAATAGGATGTCCCAACTCAGCAGCAATAGCATGTGTGATGCGATGATCCGGCACACGTAAACCAATGGTGTCTTTTTTGCTTTTTAAAATTTTGGGTACCTCTTTACTTGCAGGAAGAATAAAAGTAAAGGGACCAGGTATTAAATTTTTAATGAACCTGTATTGTGGTGTTGAAATCGCCTTTGCATACTTACTCAAATCGGATAGATCTCCACATACAAAAGATAGGTTGGCTTTTGCTGGATCGATGCCTTTGATTCTGCAGATTCTTTCAATAGCCTTCGGCTGAAAGATATCACAACCAAATCCGTAAACAGTATCTGTTGGATAGATGATTACTCCTCCACCTCGTAACACTTCTGCCGCTTTCTTGATCAATCGATCTTGCGGGTCTTGTGGATGGATAGTAAGTAGCATAATTATTGGATAGTCCAGGTTTCATTGCCTCTCAACAATTTGTTGAGATCACCTTTCCCTTTTGCTGCAATCACATCTTCAATCTGTAAGCGAAGCTGGTCTTCGTAACAAGCTCTTTCAGTTTGATAGAATACACCAAATGGGCGAGGCAGATGTCCTTCGATTCTTGGATCATCGAACATACGCACAAGTATCTGGGCTTTGTAAAAATCTTTTTCATCATGGATCCAGCATTCTTCAGCTGTATGGCCTTCGGTTAAGTCGACCACTACCGGCTTGAATCCATCTAACTTAACTCCCTTGTCTTTATTAGCACCAAACAACAAAGGCTTTCCTTGTTCCAAGAACAAAGTCTCCATAGGCTTTGACCCTTTCTCAGTAAAAATTTCGAAAGCACCATCATTGAAGATGTTGCAATTCTGATAGATTTCAAGAAATGAGGATCCTTTGTGCGCATTGCTTCTCAATAACATTTCTTGCAGATGCTTTGGATCCCTATCCATCGTCCTTGCAATGAATGTAGCATCAGCACCCATGGCCAAAGCCAAAGGATTGAACGGATGATCTAGGCTTCCAAAGGGAGTCGACTTAGTAACCTTATGTTCCTCTGAAGTTGGTGAATATTGCCCCTTTGTTAAACCATAGATCTGGTTATTGAACAACATCACATTTACATCAAAATTTCTTCTCAACAAATGAATGGTATGGTTACCACCAATACTCAATGAATCACCATCACCCGTAACGATCCATACGCTCAATTCAGGACGCGTTGCCTTTAGTCCACTGGCTATGGCTGTCGCTCTTCCATGAATAGAGTGCATACCATAGGTTTCCATGTAATAAGGAAACCTGCTCGAGCAACCGATTCCAGATACAATTACAATATTCTCTCTGGGTATGCCCAATGTTGGCATCACCTTCTGCACTTGAGCCAGAATAGAGTAATCACCACAACCCGGACACCATCTTACTTCCTGATCAGTTTGAAAATCCTTCGCGGTAAGTGCAGGTTGCGTTGCTTGGATGGTTTCACTCATATGAACTATTTATCTGATAAAACTTTTAAATTAATTTGTTTATCCTTCAGCCAATAAAGCCTCCCAATATTCGGCAGCTCTTCTGGTATGAGGTATTACAATAGTACCGCCAACAATGTTCGCTACAGAGAATACTTCATAGACTTGGTCTGTGGTTAGTCCCAGTTCATGACATTTACCCAAATGGTACTTGATACAATCATCACAACGCAACACCATGCTAGCTACCAAACCCAACATTTCTTTTGTTTTCACATCAAGAGCACCCTCCTGATAGGTATTGGTATCTAAATTCCACAAACGCTTCATCACCAAATTGCCATTTCCCAAAATCACATCATTCATGCGTTCGCGGTATTCGTTGAATTCAGTAACAAGACTCATGATTTTTCCTTTTTGCAAAGATAAGAAGAGCAAGAACGATTTAGCAGTTGAATGCTGCCAATAAAATGCGAATTGATGTATGTAGGGCAATAAAAAAAGGGACCGAAGTCCCTTTTCAATACGGTAATTGATGCAATTACCAGCGGTTTCCACCGCCACCGCCACCGAAGTTGCGACGACCACCGCCACCACCGCCACCATTGCTAGGGCGAGCTTCACGAGGTTTAGCCTCGCTTACTTTGATAGCGCGACCTTCTACAGTTGCACCATCCAATTCTTGGATAGCCTTCTGTGCGGCTGCATCGTCAGACATTTCAACGAAACCGAAACCACGGCTACGTCCAGTGAATTTGTCTGTGATAACTTTTGCTGATGTTACTTCGCCATACTCAGCAAAGAATTCTTTCAAGTCTTCATCCTGTACGTTGAAGCTCAAATTTGAAACATAAATGTTCATTTCAAAAAAATAAAAAATTAAAAAAGGATGAGAGAAACACAGACGTAAAGAAGACTTACTATTAGCAGGTATGCTTAGCAGAAAATACTTTCACTTACTAAATACTGTACTTAACTCAAATTACAGCACAAAGCTAGCCTTATTAATTTGATTTGCAAGATTAAGAGACAAGAAATGACGCTTTTTTGCACATTTTAACAACATTTCTCTCTAAATCGAGCTATTTTTTCTCTGCTTGGAGGCTTCTGAAGGTAATAATCGTGCTAATCAGAAAGAAAACGGCACCCGCAATAAAAGGCGCACCTGGGAAGTACAACTGTCCTTCACTTTTGCTAAAAAAAGAAAATAAATTGGTCATTACAGGTGGTCCAACAATAGATGTTGCACTCATTAGACTGGTTAATGCCCCCTGCAGCTCTCCCTGTTCATTAGAAGGAACATGGGAAGAAATGATGCCTTGCAAAGCTGGTCCGGCTATTCCGCCTAAGCAATACACAAAACAAGAAGCAAACATAAAGACAGTCGATCCTGCAAAAGCAAAACAAACCATACCAATCGTATACATCACCAATCCTGTGAACAACGCTCTTGATTGTCCGAGTTTAGGTATGGCCACTCTAATCAATCCACCCTGCACGATGGCAATCATTAAACCCACAAAAGCCAATGAGTATCCTACCATGGCAGAATCCCATTTAAATTTTTCCATGGTATAATAACTCCAGGTACTTTGAACTGCGTGTGCACCAATATAGATGAGGGTGAGTGATACGATGAGACCCGCAACTGCTGGATATTTTTTGAGGTGCAATAGAGAACCGACCGGATTGGCTTTACTCCATTCAAATTTTCTTCTTTTATCTGCAGGTAGTGATTCCGGTAGAATAAACATGCCGTACAACCAGTTGACAAAGGTTAGGCCCGCTGCAAATAGAAACGGAATACGATCACCATACTGTCCGAGTACCCCACCAATAAAAGGACCAATAATAAACCCTAAACCAAATGCTGCACCAATCATCCCAAAATTCTGCGCACGTTTCTCAGGCGTACTGATATCAGCAATGTACGCAGATGCAGTAGTGATACTAGCACCAGTGATACCCGACAAGATTCGTGCAATAAACAACCAGGTGATGGTAGGAGCCCAAGCCAATAACAAATAATCCAACCCAAAACCTAAAAGAGAAATCAAGATGATTGAACGTCTGCCATATCGATCACTTAGGTTGCCCAAAATAGGAGCAAATAAAAATTGCATGAAGGCATAGGTAAACATCAGCCATCCTCCATAACGAGAGGCTTCACTCATATCTCCTCCCGTTAAATCCTGAATCAATTTGGGAAGGACAGGTATAATAATACCAAAGCCAATTATATCAATGAGTACCGTTACAAAGATAAAACCCAATGCTGCCGACCTTCCCTTTTGAAACATAACTATAGATTAATGCTACTATTGATGCTGAACAGAGTCATAAACTTTCACCTTACTCCAGAGGTGAGAACAATCCTCTATGAATTTCAAATGCAAGGGATGAGTTTGGTAAACATCCTGGTCTTTAGCAGTCTCAAAAATATTCAACCAAGAAACAGCATAGGTATTGTCAATGACCTCTCTATCTGTAGCTGCTGGCGTACCGATATGAAATAACTTAATTTCTGGAACTGTACTCAATGCTTCTAGTCCCGCTATCAATTTTTGTAAATCTTCCTTACTTTCTGGATTCTTGAGCCAGAAGTAAACATGATGAATGAAAGTATTCTGTAAAGACATAATCAATATTTATTGGCTGAAATTAATCAAAAAGAATAAGATAGATGGGCTATTTACGGAAGGTCATCGTAGAATTACGTAACCGCAAAAGCACTTTCCCTCAATTTGAGCTCATTTTAGCGCAATTTATAATATGGGTACAATTGTATCGTTTTAATAGTGACCCGTTTTTAAATCCAATACCCATGAACCAAAATTCAAACCAAAACTCGATTAGTAAGACCAACTTCATCATTCTTGCAGTTGTGTATTTACTCCCTGTAATTGCAACTTTACTTGTACAACGCTTTGCAGCCTTCCCTTCGGAAATGGCATCAGCGATGAACACTTTTTCTTCTGTTATTCAGGCCCCCTTGATGTTGATCATCTTAATTCAGATGGCCGATAACAAACGTATGAATAGAATGATGGGAGTGACCCTTGCTGGTTTACTTACTGCAAACTCACTTACACTGGCTTTAGGTGGAATCAATGAAATCAACTTGCTGAAAATTATGTTGGTTGGATCTGCTCCAGTATTTGTGTTCTCTTCACTCTTGTTTATTCATTATTTGAAGATCAGCTTATATGAAAACAAAAACTTTCAAAAGACCATTATCCTTGCAGGGATTGTGTTCGCCTTTGGTTCTTATGTAATGATGCTTACGATGCACCTGATGGATCCAATGCGTCATTCTGCTGACTTAAGATTTGTACTTGGTTTAATCTCTATCATTTCAACAGCAGTTATTGCAGGTGGATTGGCTTTCTCAAACAATGAAAAAAGACAATCGTCTGCAGCTGAAAATAGAACTAACGCCTTGCAAGCAGGCTTTGCACAATGGGAAAACTTCACTTTATCAAATACCCCTGAAGAATCTAAAAAGGGTGTAACCGATATCAGTAAATATTATTCTGGACTCCAGAAAACTAGCTAATCAAATGGTGTCAGTGTCCAAATGAAATAGCAAAGACCGGCTTACGCCGGTCTTTTTTGTGTAAACATAGGTCAGAACACAATTATAATTTAGCTGCAATTCTTCTTCTTGCATCCTTGGTATTAAATGGAGCAACCTTTGTAAAACGCTTCAAGCCCAACAACATCATTCTTTGTTCATCTCCTGCTGCAAATGCATTGATGGCATCTTTACCAGATTTATTGATTCTGTCTGCTGCATCATACAAATAAGTCCTAGCAATATCCAACTCGTAAGCAGCATTGGCTTCGCTTTTCTGTTCAACCAATTTCATTGCACGAAGCAATCCGCTTTCTGCATGGAAGGTCTCAATGGCCATATCGGCAATATGCATGAGTACCTCTTGTTCTGATTCCAATTTCATCATGAGTTTTTGTACAGC
>JBDLUR010000091.1:0-3154 GCA_039805205.1 Bacteroidota bacterium | reverse complement strand
GCTACTTGGTAGGGACTCATGGTTTCTAGTCCTTCAGCAATTAAAATGAATGAGCTTCCCCAAATCAGACACAGCGAGATGAATAGTAACCACTTCATTGGTAATCAATTGAGTGACAAATGTCGGATTTTAATATCTAAGCCATCTATCATACGGCGCATTTTTCTATATTTGTCGCTTATCTATAATAAGCCGAACATTGAATACGACATCCTACCAAATTTCCTTGCCTCAATTTGAGGGTCCTTTTGATTTGCTCTTGTTCTTTATCGAAAGAGATGAATTGGATATTTATAATATTCCCATTAAGAAAATCATTGATGATTTTTTGAAGTTTATCAAACAATCTGAAGAAGATAATATTGAGCTGAGTAGTGAGTTTATCTTGTTTGTCTCCACCCTAATGAGAATTAAGGCAAAATTATTGTTGCCAAGAAAGGAATTAGATGAACAGGGTAATGAAATTGATCCTCGTCAGGAATTGATTGATAAAATTCTTGAGTACAAGAAATTCAAAGAAGCGTCTACTAAGTTAGCGGAGATGGAAAAGGAGCGTTTGTTCATGTTCAAACGTGGCAATCAGCAGACTGATTTGAATGTAGTTGGAGAGGAAGCTTCAGAAGGGACAGAAATTCAATCGATATCACTTTTCAAATTGATGAAAGTATTTGAAAAGGTGATGCAAAGATTGCACGATCGTCAAAATAAACCACAACACGTAGTGTACAGGTATAATTATACCATGGAGGAAACACGTGAACATGTTTTATCACTTTCTGCAAAAGAAAAGACACTCTCGTTTGAAAAAATGTTTGAAGTTTGTCAGGATCGTCTCCATGCCATTTTCGTTTTCCTCACTGTACTCGAGTTAGTACAACAAAACTACATGGCAATTATTATAGGTGAGGGTAGAAATAATTTCATCATTGAGTACAATGAAGACCGTCCAGCAGATATCCAGTTTGATATTAATGCGTAACCCTGACTGCCTCGCCCATTAACACCCTTGCAGCTTCCATAATGGCTTCTGTATCATAATTACACTCTCTGTGTAATTCTTTTTGAGAGCCATGTTCTACAATTCTATCAGGTATGCCTAATATTTTTACTGTTGCTCTGTAATTGTGCTCAGCCATGAATTCAAGAATAGCAGAACCAACGCCACCTACAACAGTACCATCTTCTACTGTAATAATCTTGTTGTAATTTGAAAACACCTCATGTAGCATTTCTTCATCAAGTGGCTTGACAAATCTTAGGTCGTAATGCGCCGGAGTAATTCCTTCTGTCCGCAAATTTCTGATAGCTGCAGCAGCGAAATTACCAGGGTGTCCAAATGATAGAATTGCAATTTCCTTTCCGTCTTTAAGTTTTCTTCCTTTTCCAATTTCTACCTCTTTCATTTCAGTTTGCCATTCTGGCATCATGCCTTCACCTCTAGGGTAACGAATGACAAATGGGAGCTTGGTGCTTTCCAATTGAGAGGTATACATGAGGTCTCTGAGTTCAGCTTCATTCATCGGGGAAGACACAATCATATTTGGAACACAACGCATATAGGCTATATCATATACACCATGGTGTGTTGGTCCGTCATCACCCACCAGTCCTGCTCTGTCTAAACAAAAAACGACAGGTAGTTTTTGAATAGCCACATCATGAACAACTTGGTCATATGCCCGTTGCATGAACGATGAGTAAATATTGCAGAATACTTTTAAACCTTGTGTAGCCATACCAGCACTGAGCGTGACAGCATGTTGTTCGCAGATACCAACATCAATTGCGCGATCGGGCATCTCATCCATCATAAATT
Source organism: Bacteroidota bacterium (assembly GCA_039805205.1). Lineage (GTDB taxonomy): Bacteria > Bacteroidota > Bacteroidia > Chitinophagales > Chitinophagaceae > Pollutibacter. Next base: position 1,338 of record JBDLUR010000091.1, on the reverse strand, counting down.
TGAGTGAGGATCCTGAAGGCATTGCAGGTGTGATGCCGAAGATTTTATCGTTCTTTTTAGCTAACTCAATGATGGTTTTACCAAAAACATCCTGGTATTTGGGTGGTTGAGGTGTATCGAAAGTCTTTTTGAAAATCTCTCCGGTTACTTTATCAAATAATCCCGGTGCATGCCACTTGGTCTGGTCTTTTTCGGCCAATGCATAACCTTTTCCTTTTGTGGTAATAATATGCAAGAGTTTTGGTCCTGGTATATCTCTGAGGTCTTTTAGCGTATCCACCAATTTGGTGATGTTATGTCCGTCAATCGGACCAAAATACCTCATCTTCATCGACTCAAATAAATTGCTGCGTTTGTTGATGAAGCCTTTTATTGAATGCTCAAGTTTGCTAGCAATTTCTCTAGAGAAATTACCTCCAACCGGAAGTTTACCCAAGGTATTCCAAATATCATCTTTGATTTTGTTATAGGTATGTGAGGTAGTGATATCTGTAAGGTATTCTCTTAACGATCCAACATTTGGATCAATGCTCATGTTGTTGTCATTTAAAATGACCAAGAGGTCGGCCTCCGCTACTCCGGCATGGTTCATGGCCTCAAAGGCCATGCCAGCAGTCATAGAGCCATCACCTATTACAGCGACTGATTTTTTATCATGTTCTCCTTTGTGCTTAGCTGCAATAGCCATACCCAATGCAGCAGAAATTGAAGTGGAAGAGTGGCCCACACCAAAAGCATCGTATTCACTTTCGCTTCTTTTAGGAAAACCACTTAGACCGCCATATTTTCTATTCGTTGGAAAATTATCTCTTCTACCTGTAAGAATTTTATGACCATATGCCTGATGGCCTACGTCCCAAACCAATTGATCGTAGGGCGTATTGTAAACATAATGTAAGGCTACTGAAAGTTCAACAACGCCCAAGCTTGCTCCAAAATGACCACCATGAATACTAACAACATCAATGATGTACTGTCTTAACTCATCGCAGACTTTGTACAACTCTTCCTTGCTTAACTTTTTTAAGTCGTCTGGAGAATTGATATCTTTTAATAAAGCTCCTGGTTCAATCGTCATTCCAAATGTTTTGGGTCTGGTTTATCTAACAAGCTAGGGTCTAAATTGTTCGGTGTTTTTGCTTGTTTGTAGGGTTAAAGTTAATCAAAAAACTTGCCAGTCAACGCACTCAAAACACCTTTGGTCAAAAAAACAAATGTGGAATAATTCCGTTTTGATAGTTTTGGGGGGATGCTCAATAAAATAAACAGCTTTCCTAAGTATTGGCTTTTCCAGGTATTGGGGTGGACACTCTTCACGGGTATCAATATTTTCTTTGC
>JBDLUR010000090.1:0-9285 GCA_039805205.1 Bacteroidota bacterium | reverse complement strand
GGTAATTCCTTAAATTTAGGTGTAGTTATTTCAGATCATTTATCCCTAAACTGAATTCCATGATTTTCCAGCGTTTGTCGTTTTTAAAAACTGGGTTTATCCTTACACTCTCTTCATTTTTTTTAATTCCAATGATTGGACTTGCACAAGCATCCAACGATGCTGGTACTGGTAGAGTAGCCGCCTTCAAGCAGCACCAGGCATTGCAAACGGCTTCGCCCTTCAAAAAAATGCAATGGAGAAATGTTGGTCCTGATTTAATCAGCGGCCGTGTAACGGAAGTCGCTGGTTTACCCGGAAATAAGAACGTGATTTTTGCCTCTTTCGCAACTGGTGGATTTTGGAAAACAACAAATGCTGGTGAAAACTGGATGCCATTAACCGACCAACTGGGCACTTTATCCATTGGTGCATTTGCCTTGGCTCCCTCTAATCCTGATATCATATACCTCGGTACCGGTGAGGCTAATATATTTAGAGCATCTCTTCCTGGTATGGGTGCTTATAAATCGACCGACGGAGGTAAAACTTGGAAGTCGATTGGCTTAACCAACACCGGGACTATCGCTCGCATTTTGGTCCATCCGAAAAACCCCAATGTGGCCTATGTAGCAGCTGGTGGTAATGAATGGAGTTACAACAAGGATAGAGGTTTGTACAAGACAACAGATGGAGGTGCAACATGGAAAAAATTACTTGGAAACGATGTGAAGACTGGAGCTATTGATATGGTGATGGATCCTACCAACCCTGATTTATTGATTGTTTCTACTTGGAACCGCATCAGAAGAAGATGGAGTGATCCTGTACCTGAGGATGGCGACTACATTTACAAAACCACGGATGGTGGTGCAAATTGGAAAAAACTAACGACTGGTTTACCAGAAACAAAATATACAGGAAGAATAGGATTGGCTTTTTCAAAAAGCAATCCTAATGTAGTTTATGCTTATGTAGATAACCATACGCCAAAGCGTGAACCAAAAGCAGGAGAATTAGATCCTTATGGAAGACCCATCCAGGTGATTCCATTTGGTGTGCAGGTTTACAGAAGTGACGACAAAGGGGAGAGTTGGAGAAAAGTGAGTACAGAGGATGAAAAACTAGAAAGATTTGCAGGTACTTATGGATGGGTATTCGGACAAATTCGTGTTGATCCGAATAATGAAAACGTAGTCTACATCATGGGTGTGCCTTTGGCAAAATCAACCGATGGTGGTAAAACTTTTCAAGTGATGCGTGGTACAGACAAAGACAGTGAGCAAATGCATGGTGATAATCATGCATTATGGATAGATCCTACCAACAGCGACTACATCATCAACGGTAATGATGGTGGTGTAATCCTTTCCTACAATGGAGGAGCTAAGTGGAAGAACTTCTTTAGAAAAATTCCTACAACACAGTTTTACAATATTACCTACGACATGAAGCAGCCCTACAATGTAGTGGGTTCTGTTCAAGATGAAGGAAGTTACATGGGTAGCATTAAAAATACCTTTGGTAAAAATCCAGAAGGCATCATGGCTTGGGATGATGCACCGGGTGGGGAAGGAACCATTATAGCGATGGATCCAAAAGATCCGGATATCATGTATGCTAGCTCTTTTTATGGCAGATTGATGAAAAGTGATTTGAGAATGCCTAAGACACCGTGGGGAAAGAAACCGCATCCAGACTCCATACGCAGTAAAGATATTTTCCCAACAAAAGCTGCAGATGAAGAAGTACACAGAGGTGAATGGTTAGCCTATACCATGTTGTCTCCACACGATAACAAAACCGTTTACCATGGCTTTCAATATTTGTTTGAATCGAAAGACGGAGGTAATTCATGGAAGCGCATCAGTGGTGATTTGACCTACAACAACAAAGAGCATATGGGAAGAACTCCTTATGCTATTAATCATCAGGCCATCACTGCCATTGATGAGTCACCTTTGAAAAAAGGTTTGTTGTATGTGGGCACTGATGATGGTCGCGTTTGGATGAGAATGGCCGAAGGAAAAGAATTCGTTTCCATCATGAAAGGCATTCCTCAAACTGCACATGTATCTCGATTGGTTGCATCTGCAGTTAAAGAAAACAGGGTTTATTTGACCTTGAGCAACAGAAGAGAAGACGACGACAAACCTTATGTGTATGTGTCTGATGATAATGGTAGCACATGGAGAAGTATTGCAGCCAATTTACCTGCTTCACCGGTCAATGTTATCAGAGAAGATGATAAGCATCCAAATGTTTTGTATTGCGGAACGGATATGGGAATCTATGTAAGCAGTGATGCTGGAAAATCATGGAAGTCGCTTCAGGCCAATCTTCCAGCGACTGTCTCAGTTCAGGATTTGTTCATTCATCCACGTGATAGAAATCTTGTCATAGCCACTTATGGTCGCGGTGTATATGCATTAGATGATATCAGCACTATTAAATAACAAATTATAAATCACTATATATGTTTAAGGGCAAAACGGTTTTTATAACGGGTGCGAGTAGAGGAATAGGAAAAGCAATTGCCTTGAAGCTTGCAAAAGATGGTGCCAATATAGTTGTCGCTGCAAAGTCTGTAGAAGAAAATCCCAAGCTTGGTGGAACTATCTATTCAGCTGCTGCTGAAATTGAAGCAGCAGGTGGTAAAGCACTTGCCGTAGTTTGTGATATCCGTAATGAAGATCAAATTATAGATGCGGTTAACCAGGCAGTTGAACGTTTTGGTGGAATTGATATACTTATCAATAATGCATCTGCAATATCGTTAACCACGACTGAAGCCACTGAATCAAAGCGTTTTGATTTGATGCATGATATCAATGTAAGAGGAACATTTTTGGTCTCTAAACATTGCATACCTCATTTGAAAAAAGGAGCTAATCCACATATTTTAAATTTATCTCCTCCCATTAACATGGATCCAAAATGGTTGGGCAATCATTTGGCCTATACCATGAGTAAGTACAACATGAGTATGATGGCTATTGGTTTGGCAGAAGAGTTGAAGCCTATGCGTATTGCTGCTAATGCCTTGTGGCCAAGGACAACCATCGCCACGGCAGCTGTGATGAATTTGTTAGGTGGACAAATGTTGATCAATATGAGTCGTACACCAGAGATCATAGCAGATGCAGCATATGCAATTTTAAAGCGACCATCATCAACTTGTACAGGCAATTTGTATTTGGATGAAGATGTATTGGCAGAAGAAGGAGTAACTGATTTATCAGGGTATTCAGTGGTGCCAGGAGCTACCTTGTATACTGATCTCTTCCTATAAATTATTGTTGAACGCGAATAACACTATTGGTGACTTTATAGATTTCAAACGTTTTGAAATCTTGTGGAGCAGATAGGCCTTCTCCATACATAATGATATCAGGTGTATTTATTCTAACTGGCTTATCGGTATAGAATCGCTCTGAGTTTTGGTCCCATGTAAGCTCTTTGCAAAAAAGCGTATCACCTTTGATGTTATAAACTTTTATATTGTCTTTCAGGTAAACAAATTTTCTAGTTTCATAATACATCGCAGAGTTAGCGTCCAGTCTATTTTCTATGTTCAATGATGAGTCATAGAAGTCTACATGTAATGTATTGGGTAATTCTATTCTTGAGCTGGTATCTTGGTAGCGGAGCATTTTGGGGGCAGTAAGCTTTGCTTTCATTCTTCCACCCTGACTCATATAACTTTCAATATTGATGGCTTCATCAACACCTAATTTTTTTGTGAATATGGCATTGACTTTTGCTTCATCGTTTTCACATCCAAGCATTGCTGCAGAAAGTAAAAAAATGAAAGTCTTCCTTAACACTGGAATGAGTTTATTGGTATTTAGGTTTATTGAACCAAACATCACTGAGGTTGAGTCCGAGTGAAACCCTGAACAAGCTTTCCCTGATATCATTTTGGCGATTCCCTCTGAAGCCAATTTCAAATGCAGTGTTAATGGTAGTGTATTGGTTGTTATATACACTGCGTCTCACTGGAAGGCCCAAGCCAAATGTAAAGCTGTATTGAGGTATGGTATTGTTCAATTTTACATTGTCGGGTCCAAATGATGCACCTACTCTATAAGCTACCCTGCTGAAGTAATTATCAGACTTGTAATTAGGTAAAATTTGTCCACCCAATCTGGCTGTCCAGTTGTTTACTAAATTATCAGGCGCACCAAAGTATCTGTAATTCGACCAATTTCCGAAATTGATTTCGCCACCAAAGAGCCATTGTGTTTCATGGTGAATGACAAATCCAGCTCCCCATGTAGAAGGGCTTATAATAGTTCCTCTTTCGTCTTGTCCGGTATAGATACTATCGATTTCTACAAGTCCGGTATTTGGACTGAACTCAGCAGTTTGGCGGGTGAGGTTCCTGGTTGCTTTCATGGTAGTTTGCAAATTTCCATGAGCACCTAAGCGCATGGTAACTTTTTCAGAAAGCTGGACTTTGTATTGAAATCCTACATTGAAGAATATGCCACCAAATCTTGTAGAGTCGGCTGAATTAGAAGATTTGTAGGGGATAGTATCGTTTAGGAAATTGATTCGGCTTGCATATTCTTTAGTGCCAAACATATAGCCTACGTTAAAGCCAACATTGAAATGTTTATTGCCATAACCCAGTCCAGTAAATGCTTGATAAGTTCCTCCATTACCCTGATAGGTGTACCTCACGCTGTCGATACCTTCAAGTCTTTTATCTACTCTGATATCATAATTGATCCTAGAAATAGGTCTTAACCCAAGGTTCATGCCCCAATTCTTTGTTTTTGATAAAGGGAGGCCCAATTGAAAATAGGATGGGATAAGATAGGAAGATTTGAAACTTCTAGGTGGGTTTAAGGCCTTGAGCGTTCTTGAGTTGTAATCAAGTCCGATATCAAAAGAAGTGATTTTCAATTCTGCATAAGAAGCTGGGTTGGCAAAATTGACGGTAGAGTAGTCGGCATAAGCAGTACTAATTCCGCCCATCGCTCTGTTGAGGATGTTTTGTTGGGGGATTAAATCACCTAAACCATAGCGGGAATAGGGTGAATTTTCTTGTGCCTGACTCTTATGTACACCCAATAGCAGGCATGCAGATAAGGAAATGAAAAAGAAAGCGTTAGCTGTTGGTCTCACTGATCGCATACAATCCTTTGTATAATAAATTGGGGTCTGCAAATATCTTCTTTTTTAAGAGCCTTTCAAAATAGGTGCAATCGCCCCCGGTTAAAACCACGTTAAAGTTGCTGTATTTTTTCTCATATTCTTCCACAATTCCTTCAATTTCTTTGGCCATACCCATGATTACACCGCTTAACAGATTTGTTTTGGTGTCATAGCCTACTAAAGGGAAGTTCCAATCTTTCTCAATAAGAGGTAGGAGGGCAGTTTGCTCGTGCATGGCCCTGAACCTCATTTCTAGTCCGGGTGAAATACTTCCGCCCAGGAATTGATTGTATTTATTGATGAAATTATACGTGATGCAACTTCCCAACCCTACCACAAGGTTGTTTTTTCCAGGGTAAAAATGAACGACTGCTGCGGATAAAGCCAGGCGGTCGGCACCCACGGTTTCCGGTTTGCCTACCGGTACGGTAAAGTTCAGTTTAGTAAGATGGTTTAGTTGATGAAAGGAAGTTTTGGTCTGTAACAAATCATTAATAGCTATATCGTGATGAATTACAGAGGATAAAATTGATTTTTCCGGTTGATGTTCCTTCACAATATCTTCTATCTGACTGATTCCATCTCCGTTCAATACGAATGCATGAGTAAGATGACCATTTTCAAAAATGGCAGCCTTCATTCGGGTATTTCCAAAATCCAGGCAAAGGGTTTTCATGTTGTTGCTTTGCGCAAAGGTCTGATAAAGTTGGCTAAAGCTTGATTTTATTTATCGTCATAATGCAATAATTTTAACCTCTCTATGGATAAGTCAATCTTACATCAGGCGCTGAACGGGGATAAAAAAAGTATTGCCAGATGTATATCTTGGATTGAAAACAAAACACCCGGCTATACTGAACTGTTAGCCGATTTTAAAGGTCGATCGGCTGTATTAATTGGTATAACTGGTCCGCCTGGAGCAGGCAAAAGTACTTTGGTGGATGCCTTAGTTGAACAATTGGTAAAAGAAGGAAAAAAAGTGGCTGTTGTCTGTGTTGATCCTTCATCACCTTTTCATGAAGGGGCCTTATTAGGCGATCGCATTAGGATGGGAAGATGGTACAATGAACCGTTAGTCTATATTCGTTCGCTTTCGAGTAGAGGGTCATTAGGCGGTCTTCATCCACTCGCTAAAGAAATAACTGATTTTCTAAGACATTGTGGTTTTGATTGGGTAATCATTGAGACAGTAGGTGTTGGTCAGTCTGAGGTAGAAGTAGCCCGACTTGCAGATTTAACCATTTTAGTGATGGTACCAGAGTCAGGCGATGAAATTCAATTGATGAAAGCAGGTTTAATGGAAGCCGCAGATTTGTTTGTCGTGAATAAATCAGACAGACCAGGTGCCGACATTTTTACGATGCAATTAAAGAACCAAGTGCACCAAAAGGATGTTGTGGTAAATACAGTGGCCTCAACAGGAGATGGGGTTGATTTATTGAGGACTTTAATCGAAAAAAATATTCAACATTAAAATTTAATACGATGAGCGAAATGATTCCAAATGAAGGTTTTCCAATTGTTGCTAAGGCTGAACCATGTTGCGTTAAAGTGGAGGCAGGAAAAACCTATGCATGGTGTACTTGCGGATTGAGTGAGAAGCAGCCATTTTGTGATGGTAAGCACAAGAAAATTGAGGGTAATCCTTATGCAAGCCTCAAAGTGACCTTTGAAGAGGAAAAAGAAGTATGGCTTTGTCAATGTAAAAAAACAAAGACCCCTCCTTACTGCGATGGTAGTCACAAACATTAATCTTTAGGAGCTTAGTTACATGCGCATAACTGAAAGGTTGTTGTATTATTTGCTGTATGGAATTTCATTATTGCCCATGAGAGTACTTTATGTATTCAGTAATCTCTTGGCATATATTGCTTTTTCTGGAATTGGATATAGAAAACAAATAGTGTTGTCTAACTTGTCTATTGCTTTTCCAGAAAAATCCGAAGAAGAAAGAATAGCTATTGCAAAAGAGTTCTATTTGAACTTTTGTGATGCGATGATGGAGGCTATAAAATTGATCAGTGCCGATAATCGGCTAATTGATAAAATGTTTGTAGCAGATCCATTAATGTTAAAAGCATTTGAAGGAACAACAAAAAATATTCAGATACATGCCATGCACAATTTCAGCTGGGAAATTGTCAACTTGGGTGTAGCCAGGGAAATGAAATTGCCTTTTCTTGCAGTATATCAGCCTATCACCAATCATTTTTTTAATGATTTATTTAAAAAAATAAGATGTAGAAATGGGACAGTTCTTATTCCTGCCAATGATTTTAAGAACAATTTTCTTCCGCACAACAACAAGCAATACATTTTAGCATTGGTTGCTGATCAAAATCCAGGTAATCCTGCAAAGGCATGGTGGGTAAACTTTTTTGGAAAGCCTGCACCCTTTGTGATGGGTCCTGAAAATGCAGCACGACAAAGAGATACAGCGGTTTTGTTTGCCAATTTTTACAAAGTAAAAAGAGGATTGTATAGTTTTAGCGTTGAAAAATTCACTGACAATCCAGCAGATCTGGCTCCAGGTGAATTAACGCTGCGTTACATCAAGTACATTGAGGATAAGACCAGAGAGCGTCCAGCCAATTATCTTTGGAGCCATAGAAGATGGAAGCATCCATATAAACCTGAATACGCCAATCAGGTATTGGGCCAATTAAATTTCTAATATTGTAGCAGTACTATTTTAAAAGATCGGATACCATTTGATTGATCATTTCAAGTCGATCAAGGTTCAACTTATAGTACATGTATTTCCCTTCCCTTTCTGTTAGCACAATTCCTGCTCTTCTTAGGATAGCAAGGTGCTGGCTTGCTACAGATTGTTCAAGTCTTAAATCGACAAAAATTTCAGTAACGGTAGCCTGCCCTCTTTTGTCAATCAACCTGATCATTTCTTGTCTTAGTTTGTGGTTGATTGCTCTGAAGACGAGAGAAGCTTTTTTAATGGTGAGGTAATCTAAAGAAGGTGCTTTTGTGGGCAATTGATTTGGTTTAATTAAAAAGTTAGGCTGACCAAATTGATCTCCTCTTAAAAAATCAGACATAGGTGGTGTGTTAGATAGGTTATAATGCACTACGAATATAATGCTTAAAACAATTTAGCAAAAATATACAGAAACATAAAACTTAATCTAATGTGTTGTTGAATTGGAAATTAACCCTTTTGGGTATTGTGAAATTCCTTGGTATAGAAAGGACTTGCTTCAAATAATGATGCAAAATTGTGTTCTTTGAAATTCATTTCAGCTAAACCCGCATGGTGATTTTCATTGTGGGTTGCTATAGAAAATTTTGCATGGGCATGCTTACATATGGCCTCCCATTTTGGCGCTCCATTGCCCACGAACAAGACTTGGTGATTGGATAAATAGTCGGCATAGCTTTCTTCCTCTAATATCAAATTCGTTGGCGGCGCAACAACACCCATTTGCTTGGAATATACGGCTGTAAAGACTTCCATGCGTCTGGCATCAATCATGGGAATAATTAAATCTGTTGCCTGGTCTTTATTGCCAAAGGCTATCCATTCCAATGTATTGATACAGATTAATGGAAGTTGATTGGCATAACATATTCCCTTTGCTGCCGACAATCCAACTCGTAATCCTGTATAAGAACCTGGTCCGTTTATAACGGAAACGGCCTTTATCTCTTTTAATGTTATGCCATTGTTCTTGCAAATCGATTGGATGGCAGGATGTAAAAAAGAGGCATGTTCTTTTTGGATGGAATTCAATTCTTGATCTACCAACTTTCCATCTACGGCAATGCCAACACTAGCTTCCTCTAAGGCAGTATTGATTAATAAGATGGGGTTGTTATGAAGTTGGCTCATGAGGTGTTGTGAATTGCAAAAATAGGTTGATGGAAACCAATTATCTTCGTCCTACAAAATTTAATTGTCATGAGTAAGCAAATCATCAATACAACAGCGGCTCCAGCACCTATAGGTCCCTATAATCAATCGGTTAAAGCCAATGGGTTTTTGTTTGTATCCGGACAAATTGCCATTGATCCTAACACAGGCAATATTGATGCAACAACAATCGAAGAGGAGACGCATCAAGTCATGAAAAATCTTGCTGCTATCTTGGCGGAAGCAGGACTTTCCTTCAATGCAGTTGTCAAAACGAC
>JBDLUR010000089.1:0-2997 GCA_039805205.1 Bacteroidota bacterium | reverse complement strand
CTTCGTCCGGATATTTATGTAAGCAACGACTTCTTTGAAAGAGATTATTTATACATTAACAAAGGAGATGGAACCTTTAGTGAAGAACTTACTCAACGTGTTCAACACCTTAGTCACTCTTCGATGGGTGCCGATATGGCTGATCTAAACAATGATGGTGAAAACGAAATCTTCGTAACTGAAATGTTGCCAGACGATGATAAGCGTCTGAAAATGACGACAACTTTTGAAAGTTATGATGTGTTTAAATATAAAGTCAAATCTGATTTCTATTACCAATACATGCAAAACACCTTGCAGAAAAATAATGGTAAAGGGGTCTTCAGCGATGTTGCACATTACGCAGGTGTAGCAGCTTCAGATTGGAGCTGGGGTGCGTTGTTGTTTGATGTAGATAACGACGGATTGAAAGACATCTATGTTTGTAATGGTATCTACCACGACCTCACCGATCAGGACTTCATTGATTTCTTTGCAGATGAAGTAGTTCAACGCATGGTGGTTACTGGTCAAAAAGAAGAAGTAGATGAAGTAATTAAAAAAATGCCTTCTCGTCCAATTAAAAATAAATTGTTTCTCAATAAAGGAGAGTTTAGGTTCAATGATGCCGGTGATTCTACAGGCATTAAAACAGCCTCTTTTTCTAATGGTGCGGCTTATGGCGACCTCGACAATGATGGTGACCTTGATTTGATCGTAAATAATTTAAATCAACCTGCATTCATCTATAAAAACAACAGCAGGAAGATTAAAAAGCACCATTATATAGGTATTCAATTAGAAGGCGAAGTGCCTAATCGTTTTGCCATAGGTACAAAAGTTGAACTCTATCAAAATGGAACAAAGCAAACACGTGAATTGATTCCCAATAGAGGGTTTCAGTCGTCTGTGGATTTAAAAATACTATTTGGACTGGGTAATAATCCTGCAATAGATTCTTTGAAAATTTATTGGCCAAACCGTACCTATCGCACCATCACTAATATTAGAGCTGATTCTGTTTATCGATTTGCCTTTTCAAAAACAGATAAACCTTTCATCGAAGCAGCTTCTCCTAATACTATTTTTTCTACTGTACTTCAAGGTGCATTGGATGTGCCAGAAGAAGATAATTATGTTGACATCTATCAAGAAAGAAATATACCGCGTTTGATTTCCCGTGAAGGTCCGCGTGCAGCTGTAGCAGACGTAAATGGTGATGGGAAAGAAGACGTATTCATTGGAGGAGCATCTTCGCATGCTGCCAAGCTGTATATCCAAACTGCAAATGGCTTCAAAAAAACCAATGAAGCTTTATTCCAAGAGGAAAAAGAGCCCGAAGATGTAGCTGCTCAGTTCTTTGACGCTGATAAGGATGGAGATATGGACTTGTTTGTTGGCTCTGGAGGAAACAACCGTCCTACCTTATCTAAGCCTATGTCGCATCGCTTATATATAAATGATGGTAAAGGAAACTTTTCCCAAAAAGAAGAAGCATTCCCTCTAGCCATAGGTAATACAAGTGTTGTACTTGTAAAAGATATGGATGGAGATGGTGATCAAGATGTTTTTACCGCTAGTTGTTCTGTGCCAGTACAATACGGACTCCTTCCAGAGGTTGCCTTATATTCGAATGATGGTAATGGCAATTTTTCTATTCAAAAAAATACAACCGCTCAAGTTAAGCCTGGTATGTATACCAGTGCGATGTATGCAGATGTGAATGGAGACAAGCAAGATGAGTTGGTGCTGGCTGGGGAATGGACGGGCGTTGATATTTACACGATGAAGTCGGGAGTTTTTGTACCCATGAATACTACACTGTCAAACTATTTTGGATGGTGGCGATCAATTGCTTCAGCAGATCTCGATGGTGATGGCGACCTTGATTTGGTCTTGGGAAATAATGGTGGAAACCATTATTTAAAGCCTGATGAAAAACATCCCGTTAAGATGTGGGTGAACCAATATGATCAGTCGGCTAACCGCCAGGTTATTTTCACCAGGACAGTAAATGGAAAAGATGTACCTGTTTTTCTTAAGAAAGAATTAACCGACCAAATTCCTTCGTTAAAGAAACAGAATTTGAGACATGATGCTTACGCAGAAAAATCTATACAAGAACTCTTCAGTCCAGAATTGATTAAGTCGAGTCAGGTGTCTGTATATAATTTCTCCTCCTCTTGTATTGCATGGAATGAAGGGGATGGCAAGTTTACTATGCAGGTATTGCCATTCGATGCACAAGTATCTTCACTAACTGCTATTCAAACAGCTGATGTGAACAACGACGGTAAAATTGATCTTTTACTTGGATTCAACCAATACGATTGGCTTCCACAATTCTCTCGTATGGATGCAGGATATGGCGGAGTGCTGTTGAATAAGGGAGGTAAAGCTTTTAATTTCATTCACGCCAATGCTTCGGGTATACAGATCATTGGAGAAACTAGAGATATCAAACCGGTACAACTCATGGGTAAGCAAGCATATTTATTTGTCCAAAACAACAGTGCACCGGTTATTTATCAATACAATAGCAAATGAAGATAATTTCAAAATGGCTTTTGGTTGCTCTATTGTTTGCATTTGGATGTAAGCAAAAGACGAAGCCATTGTTTGAAGTATTGAATGAAGAAAAAACCGGACTCCATTTTGCCAATAATTTGAAGCCGAATGCAAAAGTGAACATGCTCACTTATATGTATTTCTACAATGGTGCAGGGTTGGCTACTGCAGATTTTAACAATGATGGAAAAGTTGATGTGTTTTTTTGCTCTAATCAAGGCGAGAACAAACTTTTTTTAAATGAAGGAAATCTTCATTTCAAAGATGTTACAACAAGTACTAAAATTCCACAAGATGGTGGATGGTCTACTGGGGTATCAGTTGTTGATATTAACCATGATGGTTTATTAGATCTCTATGTTTGTCGCGTTGGTAATTATGAAAATCTCCAGCAAGGCAACCAGCTCTTAATTTGTAAAGGAATTGGCACAGATGGTATTCCAGTATATG
>JBDLUR010000088.1:0-3649 GCA_039805205.1 Bacteroidota bacterium | reverse complement strand
CATGGGAACAAGCAAACACAATCATTGTTCCTGATGTAGAAAAATTTCCAGGTCATATTGCCTGCAGCAGTTTATCTAAAAGTGAAATTGTATTACCCCTCTTTAAAGATGCTGAAGTAGTTGGCGTTTTAGACGTTGATAGTTCATCATTGAATAGCTTTGATGAGACAGACAAAATCTATCTTGAAAGAATAATTGAACTGATCAAATTCTAATACATCATTACTTAAGCTCCTCTGCTAATAAAGCATTGATATCTTCAGCAAATTTCTGCTTGAAAGTTTCATGATGAATCCCTGTAGCGGGACCAGCATAACCTGCATGTGTTTTGCGGACTGTACCATCCTTGCCAATTAAAATCATTGATGGGAAGGCCTTGATTTCAGTCATCTCAGGCAACGTCTTTTCAGTCCTTAAACTATCAGCAGAAGTCACTCCTGTAATTAACATGGGGTATTGAACATCAAATTTGTTTTTGAACCTCAACAGATTTTTTCTGGCGATTGAAAATTCATTGATGTACTCATATGCCAAGCCAATGATCTCTACTCCTTTTGCTGCATTCTCTTTGTAAAACCCACTCAAAAAAGAAGTTTCATCCATACAGTTGGGACACCACGATCCCATTATTTGAATAATAACTACTTTATTTTTAAATCGATCATCGGCTATACCAACCATGTTGCTGTCCAAATCAGGAAAGCGAAAATGCAATTTGTTTTCAACTCCCTTCAATTGCATTAATGCTTTAGTTTCATCAACACTACCTAAACTATCTTTTACAGCTACCCATGACTCTTTATAAACCGGACCACTAGCAAAGACACCACGATCAATTTTTCCATCATGCATGATTTTTCCAGAAAAAAAGTAAGCATGAGTGCCATCAAAAGTAGACATCACCAAAGAATCATCTTTTACAATTCCCTCAAGATAACGATAGTCGCCAGTTGCTGTTAAGAAAGTCCCTTTGAGACTATCCCCCACTTGCTCAAATTCTGCAATTGCATTGTACTCCTTTCCAGTATCTTTTGTAAAAACAACACTCCATCTCCCACTCACATTGTATTTTGATTTTTGTCCGGGTAACACCAATCTCTGATTATCCTCCTCAATTAAAATAGGTACCCGTTGCTCACCAGTAGATGTTCGCTTGTACCAAATTCCTTGATAGCCATTGTCCGACTTCAACAAATTCAACTGAGCCTCAAAGAGGGGAAGATTAATTATCAGTGAATCTTCTTTTCGAACAATATCCTCTACAAGAATTTTTTCACCAGCATTGATGATGGTCCATACCGTTGAATCAGCATTCACTTCTTCCATGATTGTAAAAGCAATTGGCAGACTATCAGCTCTAACAATTAAAGCCCTGTAGTTTGTGTTTCCCTTTTCATTTTGTTTACAAGCAAAGAAAACTAGCAAGATTAAACCAACACAAAAGGTCTTAAGCGAATGATAAAACATAAGAATTTTTGAATTAAATATTTTTAAACATATCAGCAGTCATCTTCGGCAAATCAAACTCATGCTTCCAATTCCAATCGTTTCGTGCAACTGAATCATCTATACTTTTGGGCCAGCTATCCGCAATGGCTTGTCGGTAATCTGGCTGATAACTCATTTCAAATTCAGGAATATGCTTTTTGATTTCATCCCCAATTTCAGTAGGTGAAAAACTCATTGCTGAAAGATTATATGAAGTCCTCACCTTTATATTTTGGGATGGAGCTTCCATGAGTTCAATAGTTGCCCTGATAGCGTCTGGCATATACATCATGGGCAAATGGGTATCTTCCCTCAAGAAGGAAGTATATTTTTTCTTATGCTTTGCTGCATGATAAATTTCTACTGCATAATCAGTTGTGCCTCCACCAGGAGCTGACTTGTAACTGATCAAACCGGGATACCTTAAACTACGCACATCAACACCATAACGATGATGATAATAATTGCACCAAAATTCACCAGCATATTTACTGATGCCATAAACCGTAGATGGCTCTATGATGGTTTGTTGTGGACAATCCAACTTTGGAGATGATGGTCCGAATACCGCTATACTACTCGGCCAATACACTTTAGAAAGATTTTCCTCTTTGGCTATATCCAAAACATGCAACAGAGATTGCATATTCAAGTTCCATGCCAATGGAGGATTCTTCTCACCTGTTGCAGATAAAATAGCAGCTAGCAAATATATCTGAGTAACACCCTGGCGAATAACCTGAACATGGAGCATCTCCTTGTTCATCACATCCAAACTCACATAAGGGCCAGTACCTTTCAACAACTCATTTTCTTCCCTTAAATCTGAAGCAATAACATTAGATCCGCCATAAATTTTCCTCAATGCAAGGGTTAGCTCAACACCAATCTGACCGCTTGCACCAATAACCAGTATTTTTTCTTTTTTCATATGGAAAGGTTCAGAATGCAAACATATAGATTATGATTGAACCAACATATCTTTGCAACATGCAACCATTTCTTCAAGACCTGTTCAAAAACCAGGATTACGATCCCAAAAATTTCTTTCTTATCGCAGGACCCTGCGTTATTGAAGATCAGTCGCTTATCGAACAAATTGCAGCACATGTATCAGGCATCTGCAAAGAATTAGGGATCCCCTATGTTTTTAAGGCTTCTTATAGGAAGGCGAATAGAACAAGTGCCACATCATTTACTGGTCTGGGCGATGAATTGGGATTGGATTTATTGAAAAAGACGGGTGAGAAATTTAATCTTCCTACCACGACTGACATACATGCGGCAGATGAAGCAGCTATGGCAGCTCAATATGCAGATATTCTTCAGATTCCAGCTTTCCTATGCAGACAATCAGACCTGCTTCAAGCTGCTGGAGAAACAGGAAAGATTGTAAACATCAAGAAAGGCCAGTTTATAAGTGGTGAAGCCATGAAGTTTGCGGTTGAAAAAATCAGAAGAACTGGTAATGAAAAAATTATACTTACAGAAAGGGGCACCACATTCGGCTACCAAGACCTAGTGGTAGATTACAGAAACATTCCTATTATGCAATCACATGGTGTACCTGTAGTAATGGATTGCACCCATGCCTTACAGCAACCCAATCAGACATCTGGTGTGACTGGCGGAAACCCTCAAATGATTGGAACCATTGCCAAAGCTGCAATAGCTACTGGTGCAGAGGGCCTATTTATTGAGACTCATCCAGATCCATCAAAGGCGTTGAGTGATGGAGCCAATATGTTAAGGTTAGAATTGTTAAAAGATTTGCTCCAAGAGCTGATCAAGATCAGAAAAGCAGTCGTTTAACCCTTAGTTGTTGCGCAAAGGATTTCTTCTTCCCAGCAGGATATATCTCTTTAGATTCATCCAAAATGCAAGGATAAAATAGAATAAAACAGGCGATCCTAAGGTAAGACAGGAAATATAGATAAAGTACTTCCGAATGGTAGAGGTGGAAATACCCAACACTTCACCGATTCTTGTGCAGACCCCAAAAACCTGCCATTCAATGAAATTTCTGAATTTTTCCATAGGCTAAAGATAAAATAATTCTCATTATTTCTTTAAGTCTTGGTAAGCGACGGCGAATCATTTAAATTTGCGGTGCAAATTCCTGCCTCACCGCTCACCCTTTGAGGCTATTTTATAAAACGGA
>JBDLUR010000087.1:0-6536 GCA_039805205.1 Bacteroidota bacterium | reverse complement strand
GTTGAGCCAGTGATTCCTGTTGTGTAAACATCAGTTACAAGTCCCTTTGCGGCTAGAGGGAGTAAGCCAAGTTGGATAGCTGTAGCAAAACAGCCAGGGTTGGCGATATGCTGAGCCTGCTTAATCTTGTTTAAGTTAAGTTCTGGCAAGCCATAGGTAAAAGTTCTTGTGCCAATGGTAGCATCAGGGGTAAGCCTAAAATCATTTGCCAGGTCGATTATTTTTATCTGCTCTGGTAAAGGGGTTTCTGTGAGAAATTTTTTTGATTCACCATGACCAAAGCAAAGAAAAAGTACATCAATGTCTTCATTGATTTGATCAGCAAATATCAATGAGGTCGATCCCAATAAATCTTGGTGAACTGCGTATACAGGTTTGCCAGCATTGCTTTTGCTGTGCACAAAGTTGATGGATACTTGAGGATGGTGAATGAGAAGTCTAATCAGTTCTCCTCCAGTATAGCCTGCGCCTCCCATGATGCCAACTTTGATTACTTGATGCATAATAATGGATTTATTTTTTATTATCCTGATTTACGGCATTCCATATAATCGTCTGGTTTCCAAAAATTTTACTGAATCCCCTTACGTCTTCACCAGTGAATCCGCTGTTCATTTCGCCATATTTTCCAAATTTGCTATTCATCAAATCAAAGTTTGATTCGATGCCAATAACTTGAAAACGATAAGGCATTAGTTGTACAAAAACTTTACCAGTAACATTTTCTTGTGTACTCTCTAAAAAGCTTTCGATGTTACGCATTACCGGGTCTAGAATTTGTCCTTCATGCAACCAATTGCCATAGAATTGCGCCAATGTGTCTTTCCATTGTAATTGCCATTTGGTAAGCACATGTTTTTCAAGTGCATGATGTGATTTTAAGATAACCATTGGTGCTGCGGCTTCAAATCCCACTCTACCTTTAATACCAATGATGGTATCACCTACATGTATATCTCTCCCAATGCCATAGGCTCCTGCGATGGTTTGTAAAAATTGAATTGCAGCTGAAGGGTGTTCAAAGTTTTGGTTATTGATGGATTTCAATTCACCTTTTTCAAATCCTAAAACTACTTCTTCAGGTTCATGATTGGTTACCTGTGTAGGCCATGCCTCTTCTGGTAACATGCCTTTTGACGAGAGTGTTTCTTTTCCGCCAACACTAGTGCCCCATAGCCCCTTGTTAATGGAGTACATGGCTTTTTCAGCATTCATGTTTACTCCTTTTTCTTGCAGGTAGGCTATTTCTTGTTCTCTGCTCAATTTTAGATCACGAATAGGAGTAATGATTTCAACTCCTGGAATCATGATGTGAAATACCATATCAAATCTTACCTGGTCGTTGCCAGCACCTGTACTGCCATGCGCCACTGCAGAAGCTCCCAGTTTTTTCACGTGTTCTGCTATGTGTATAGCCTGACTTAATCTTTCTGCACTCACGCTTAGTGGATAGGTGTTGTTTTTTAAAACATTACCAAAGATTAGATATTTGATGATGCTATCATAATAGCTTTTAACAGCATGAACTGTTGTATGGGAGGCAACTCCTAAAGCGTAAGCATGCTCTTCAATTTTTTTGAGTTCATCTTCAGAGAATCCTCCAGTATTTACGATGATGCTGTGTACTTCATATCCTTTTTCTTCAGCAAGATATTTTACACAAAAGGTGGTATCTAATCCACCACTGAATCCGAGAACAATTTTATTAGCCATTTTTTAAAAAAGGTTTTAAGAGTTTCCACTGACGAAATCTAAATAGCCTTTCAAGACCTATTGCATTTTCTTCAAAGAATTGTTTTGTTTCTGCTGGTTCATAATGATCTTTAGGGTCATAAAGCATTGCTGTACACATGCAATTTTTCCTTTCCTTGCTCATTAGAATATCATAGTTGACACAACTTTTACATCCGGCCCAAAATGCTTCATCTTGGGTTAGTTCAGAGTAGGTGACAGGTTCATAGCCTAATTCTGAATTGATTTTCATTACTGCCAGTCCGGTTGTTAATCCAAAAATTTTGGCTTCAGGGTATTTTTTTCTGCTAAGATTAAAAATGTTGTGTTTGATCATTTTTGCTAATCCACTTTTTCGGAAGTCGGGACTAACAATCAAACCCGAATTAGCAACATATTCACCATGGCTCCAGGTTTCGATATAACAAAATCCAGCCCAGGTACCGTCCTTCGTTGTTGCAATAACCGCTTTACCTTCTTGCATTTTCGTTTTGATATAGTCGGGGTTTCTTTTAGCAATACCAGTACCTCTGGCTTTTGCTGATTCTTCCATTTCACGACAAATTTCTTCAGCATAGTGGTAGTCACTTTCTGTAGCGATGTATATATTAAAACTTTGTTTTGTCTGATCCATTATTGGCAATTAAGAAAATTAACACAATGCCTAACCTGGTATCGGTTATGCACACTTATCGATGTAGAAACTTGAGTTGTCGTTATCTATCAACGTCGTACCAAAAAAGGAATAGGCTGGCTAATAAAAACTGTTCTGCAGCGAGATACAGTAAAAACCCAACGCGTGGAAATGGCATGCACCATTTCTGCTATTGATAAAAGAGTCAGGTTTTTTTTCATTTTTCTAATAAGTCTTCTTGTGAAGTATGATTGTGAGCTGCAAAATAACAGATTTTTCTCGAAAATAACCTGAAAATTAGGTTAACATTAGATGATTTCAAACTTGCGGAACACCAGAGGAGGAGTGGATGGCAGCACTCATTTCCTTGATCAAAAGAGGATCTTTTTCTATGGCATTGCCTATCACGATGAGATCTGCGCCTGCTTTACAGTTGCTGTAAGCTTTTTCAGCATCCCTTATGCCCCCACCCACAATCAAAGGGATGGAAATTTGAGCTGAAACAGATTGAATCATCTGTTCTGTAATGGCTGTTTTGGCTCCGCTTCCAGCATCCATGTAAAGTAGCTTTAATCCTAGCATTTCTCCCGCCATTGCAGTGCAAACAGCAATTTCATTTTTATCTGCTGGTATAGGGTTTGCATTACTGATATAGGAAACAGTTGTTGGGGCACCTCCATCAATTACCATGTAGCCAGTAGATATTACTTCCAATCCGCTCTTTCTAACCAGCGGAGCTGAGATTACATGCTGTCCTATTAAAAGTTCTGGATTTCTACCTGAAATGAGGGAGAGGTAGAGAAGTGCATCGGCATATGGAGTTACCTGAGAGGGACTTCCTGGGAAAAGCACAACAGGGATATCACATTCTTTTTTGATGTGTTTCACTAGCTCTTCAAGATGGTCACTAACAACTAGACTGCCACCTACAAAAATGAAATCTACATTAGATGCTGTGCACAAACTGATCAATTCATCGGCCTTGGCAAGATTGGTCTTGTCGGGGTCGACTAGCACTGCAAAAGACTTTTTGTTTTGTCTTTTTAGTTCTGTGATCTTATGGTATACAGCCGGGTGCATGGAGGTCAGTTCTTATGCAAATGTGCGAAAACTTTTCTATAATCTGAGGAATGTAGTTACTTGTGCGATATGATTTCTAATATTACCATTGTTATTTGGTACAATCAGTTGCAGCATATAGCCTAATTCAACATCAACTTCTTTAGATAATCTGTACCCCAATCCTCCATAGGTTCTGGACTGGTCAAATAATTTATTATTTGCATATTTCGCACCAATCGCATTAAAAAAGAATTCATTCTGAAGGGCTAGGTAGGTACCTTTCTGGAAATTAGTAGTTGGTGCAAATGGTTTTATCCATCTAGTGAAATAACGAAATCTTGCATTGAATTTGCGGTCTCTCACAAATAGCTGCTTGCCATCTGTTTCTACTATTCCCAATCCTCTCTCTTCTAATCTTAATCTATGTTGAAGTGTTGAATTGCCATATTTCTTATTAACAACCAATTGCTGCCAAATCCTATTATCGCTAACTCCATCTCTAACCATTATTTGCTCATCAGCAGGTCCGGTATAAGGAAGTTCTCTCCAATTGGTGACTGCTGCCACACCCAAGCTCAGTATAGTAGTTTTATTTAATGCATAACCAATTGCAGGTCGGAAAATAAATGTTTCAGGATGAATCCAATTGTCATTTGATCTCAATTGTGCATCAAAAAAGAAAGTAAATTTTTTATTGATGTTGAATGTGTTCATAGACATGGCCCAGCCGCTATGCCTTGTCTGCTGTGCATTTGCCGGAAAACAAAAAAATAAGAAGAGCATATAGATGCTTAAATGCAATATTTTTTTCAATGTAGAAATTTTGATTACCGAAGATAATGCTAAAGGAACATTTTCAACTGATGTTGGTCATTATTGCAAAGTCTCAATAAACATAGATTTACACTTATTGATTTTCTTGAATCTGACCAAAATAATTTTTACAAAAAAGGTGCATAAAACGCGAAATTCACTGCTGTTGCGGCTTAATAGGGGTTATCAACAGGGTGTTGATATTTAGGCACTTGAAAAGAAGTGGAGGGTGGATATTTTCGTACTCTTTCTCGTCAGGAAAAAATAACTTCAACTTTCACCATTAATTAACAGATACGCATTATGTCAACCACCAAATCCAAAGCCGCCAGCAGCAGCAACGGCCTCAAGTTCAAGAGGCATTTTACATCAGACAATCAGGGTGTTTATGATATGTTTGAATACGACTACCGCACTTCGGTTATCCGTAACCCAAGTGGAGAGGTTGTGTTTGAAATGACCAATGTTGAGGTTCCAAAACAATGGAGCCAGATTGCAACAGATATTCTAGCACAAAAATATTTCAGAAAAGCTGGTGTACCTCAGGCTGACGGTTCTTTGGGCAGAGAAACCTCTGCTAAGCAGGTGGCTCACAGGATGGCAAATTGCTGGAGAGTTTGGGGCGAGCGTTATGGTTATTTTGCGAGTAGTGAAGATGCGCAAGTATTTTATGAAGAGTTGGTGTATTGTATCCTTAACCAAGCATGTGTGCCGAATTCACCGCAGTGGTTCAATACCGGTTTACATGAGAGCTATGGCATCAAGGGCAAGCCACAAGGTCACTATTATGTTGACCAAAATGATGGTCAGTTGAAGAAGTCGACATCTGCTTATGAGCGTCCTCAGCCGCACGCTTGTTTTATTTTGAGTGTTGACGACGATTTGGTTAACGAAGGTGGTATCATGGATCTTTGGGTGCGTGAGGCAAGAATCTTTAAATATGGTTCTGGCGTTGGAACGAATTTTTCTAACCTCCGTGGTGAAGGAGAGAAATTGAGTGGTGGTGGAACATCATCAGGTTTGATGAGCTTCCTCAAAATAGGTGATAGGGCTGCTGGTGCCATCAAGAGTGGTGGTACAACCCGTCGTGCTGCAAAAATGGTGTGTTTAGATCTTGATCATCCAGAAATTGAGCAGTTCATCGATTGGAAAGTGGAAGAAGAGAAGAAGGTTGCTGCACTTATTGCTGCAGGTTATGCAAGTGATTATGAAGGTGAAGCTTATAAAACAGTAAGTGGACAAAACTCAAATAACTCCGTAAGAATACCAAACTCCTTTTTTGAGAAATTAGCAAAGGGTGAAGATTGGGAATTGACTGGTCGTATGGACGGTCGTGTTATGAAGAAAGTGCCTTCAAAAGCACTTTGGGATAAAATTGCATATGCTGCTTGGCGTTGTGCTGATCCTGGTACCCAATATGATACAACTATCAACGAATGGCATACATGCCCTGAAGGCGGACCGATTCGTGCTTCTAACCCATGTAGCGAATACATGTTCCTTGACAATACAGCTTGTAACCTCGCTTCTGCTAACCTTAGAAAGTTCTTCAACGAATCTGATAACTCATTTGATGTTGCAGGTTTTGAATATACGGTTAGGTTGTGGACTGTTGTATTGGAAGTATCTGTGTTGATGGCACAGTTCCCAAGTAAAGAAGTTGCTCAATTGAGCTACGATTATCGTACACTTGGTTTGGGTTTTGCCAACCTAGGCAGTATGTTGATGGTAAGTGGTATCCCTTATGACAGCGATGAAGCTAGAGGAATTGCTGGTGCTATCACTGCAATCATGACTGGTATTTCTTACAAGACATCTGCAGAGATTGCAAAAATTCATGGGCCATTCCCTCGCTACAAAGAAAACAGCGAGCACATGCTCAAAGTAATGCGCAACCACCGTGCTGCTGCTTATGATGCTGAAGATGCTTATGTGGGATTGAGCATTAAGCCACAAGGTATCAAGGCAAAGGATTGCCCAGATTACTTGTTGAATGCAGCTTGCAAGGCATGGGATGATGCAGTTGCATATGGTGAAAAATATGGCTACCGCAACGCACAAACTACTGTAATTGCTCCAACAGGTACTATCGGTTTGGTAATGGATTGCGATACAACTGGTGTTGAGCCTGATTTCGCATTGGTTAAGTTCAAAAAGCTTTCAGGTGGTGGATATTTTAAAATCATCAACCAGTCTGTGCCACAAGCTTTGGCTAATCTTAAATATACTGCAGCAGAACAAGATGCAATTATTAAGTATGCTGTTGGTTCTGCGAGTTTTGCAGGTGCGCCTTTCA
>JBDLUR010000086.1:0-20982 GCA_039805205.1 Bacteroidota bacterium | reverse complement strand
CCCACTCCTCCCTTTTGATTAGCTACTCCTATGATACGAGCCATTTGATTTGATTTGATAAAGATGACAGGATGACAAATTTACAATTTCGGTACAATTTTGACGGAACAATATCGAGAATTTAGAACTATCTTGACAATGTTTTGTTGATTTATAGTATTGTGAATAAATTATTTAGATGAAAAGGCTATTTGGTTCCTGGTTTTTTATTTTGGTGATGTTGGCGGTCGATTTTTATGTTTTTCAATCGCTTCGATTAGTCACAATAGGCCTTCCTCAAAAAACACGTTTATTGGTCCATTCGATCTATTGGTCCTTTACTGTTGTCGCTGTTTTGCTTTTTGTGCTTATACCGTTAGTTGGGTTTGAGTCTCTTCCTAAGTTCATTCGGACTTATGTATTTGCTATTGTGATAGGTTTGTTTATTGCCAAAATTGTTGCTTCTATCTTTTTCTTGATTGATGATTTAAGAAGAATAGTTCAATGGGGCGGTACAAAGACCGTTAATCTTGTAAATGGAAACAGTGTATCTGCCGGAGAAGGGATTTCTAGGTCTATTTTTTTATCATGGTTAGGTGTAGGTGTGGGCTCGGGATTATTTGGTAGTTTGTTGTATGGGTTCAGCAATAAGTACAAATACACCGTTGAAAAAAGGAAAGTCAGCTTTAGCAATTTGCCTGAAGCCTTTAAAGGGTTGAAGATTGTCCATATCTCTGATATTCACTCAGGAAGTCTAGATGACGTCAGGGCTGTCGAAAAAGGGGTAAATAGAATTTTAGAATTAAAGCCAGATTTGGTGTTTTTTACGGGTGATTTGGTCAACAATGTGGCTACTGAGATGGATGGATTAAAAGATGTTTTTGCCAAAATCAAGGCACCTTTGGGTGTCTTCAGTATTCTAGGCAATCATGATTATGGTGATTATGTGCAGTGGCCATCTAAAGAAGAAAAAGCGCAGAATCTTGATCGTTTAAAGGCAGTTCATGCTGAAATGGGATGGAGGTTGTTGTTGAATGAGCATGTTGCGGTAGAAAAGGATGGGGCATCGATAGGACTAATTGGCGTTGAGAACTGGGGTGCAAAAGCAAATTTTAGTCGTTATGGTGATCTAAAAAAGGCTTATGCTGGTGCGGATCAATATCCATTTAAAATTTTATTGAGTCACGATCCTAGTCATTGGGATGCTGAAGTATGTAAGCATTATACAGACATTGATTTAATGCTATCCGGTCACACCCATGGAATGCAATTTGGCGTGGAAATTCCGGGCTTTAGGTGGAGTCCAGTCCAGTATGTATATAAACAATGGTCCGGACTATATAAAAACGAAGCGCAAAGACTATATGTTAACCGTGGTTTTGGATTTTTAGGCTATCCCGGTAGGGTGGGCATGCTGCCTGAAATCACCTTGATTGAGTTGGCATAGCTTTAACAAATGTTTCTTCTGCGAAAATTAACTTTTTCCTTTTTTATTCGTCTAACTTTACAGCCAACTACTGCTAATGATTCGTTTTTCATTTATTTTTCTATTTGCTTTCTTGGTCGCTTTAAACACGCCCACTCTTGTGCATGCACAAGTGAGCAAATTCGATGAAAATGAATTGAAGGCAGAATTGGATTTACTCAAAGATGATAGTCTGATGAGTGAGCTCAAAAGTTTATTAGGTTCTATGTATAAATCAGAAAGTTTTTTTTCTGCAAATCTAGGATACAGTAATAGGCTTTTCAGTACCAAGAACAATGCATTAAATGCGCAGCAAACTAAAACGGGACAAGCTGCTGTGCTTCCTTCTGTTTCGTACTTTCACCAATCAGGTTTTGGATTGACCGCAACTGGTTTCATGCGTACTGTTGATGGAAAACCCAATTTCTATCAGCTAGCTGTAAGTCCCTCCTATGATTACATTGGTAAGAAAATCATTACAGGAGTATCATATACTAATTATATAAAGACTGTCTCTAATGCCTTGTTGGCTACGCCGTTTACCCATGAAGTCTATGCCTATGCTCAGCTAAGAAAATCAGTTGTACGTCCTTTTTTGGCCTTGGGATGGGCATCAGGAAGTTATCAGGATGTTTCTACGATACCATTGAGAATTAGAGGAGAAAATATTTTTGTTCTAGATACCTCTAAAGTGTTTTTAAATGATTTCTCAACTACAGTTGGATTATCTCACACATTTACATTTCAAAAAATATTTACAAAAGATGACATGATCACTTTTGTTCCTTCACTCAATTTAATTGCGGAATTACAAAATTACAAAACAGTTCCACAGTCAATTGGTGTGTTAAAAGATCTAGATGAGGATGACGAAGATGATGATGAAGTTGATATTGAAAGAATTCGAAAAAGATTCAATTTGAATCCTAAAACGTTGTCTAAATTTTCTTTTCAAACACTTGCTTTTTCTGCAAATGCCAATTGGTATAATTCTTCTTATTCTGTTTCAGCAGGTTATTTTTTAGGGTATTATTTCAACAATGTGAACACGACAAAATTTGCCCATTTTTTTAACCTAACAGTAGGTGTCACATTTTAGTGTTTTCTTATCACTAAGGGAAAACCTAAAGGTTTAATTTAGCCTTAATCTATACATTAAAATTCATTACTATGAAACGTTTACTAGTTATTGCAGTACTTGTATTGTCTGGATTCATTTCGAATGCACAAGGGTTTAGTATCGGTCCGAAACTTGGTGCAAATATTACTGGATTAAACGGCTTGCAATTTGAAAAGGGTTATGACTTTTCATACCATGTTGGAGCATTCGCAGAAATAGGATTATCGGAGAAAATTGCACTTCAACCTGAATTGTTGTGGAGTCAAACTGTGGTAAATCCTGGAGCAACATTTTCTAGTCTGTATTCTTCTACATTAACAGACCTTACCAAAGTAAAATTGAATTATATTTCTGTTCCTTTGCTGTTGAACATACGTCCGGTCAAGATGCTAAGTTTTCAAGTTGGTCCACAATTTGGTGTTTTATTGGATGCAAAAAATTCAACAATTAACAATGTAAAATCCGCATTCAAATCTGGTGATTTTTCTATGATGGCTGGTGTTCAATTGAAAGTTCTTGCATTTAGATTTTATGGAAGATATGGTTTTGGAATAACCAATATTAATGACATAAGCGAGGATACTTGGAAGAGCAAAACCCTTCAATTGGGTGTAGGATTGGGACTTTAAAATCAATAAAAATAAGATTCTTTAATCCCGGTCAGCGACTGGGATTTTTTGTGGCATTAAACTTGCCCTATATAGATATATAGCTGAAATCTACTTAATAAGTGGTTTCATTGTGACATTATGTCTTAACCGAAAAGTATGGATTTAAAGATGAATTTTTTGCAACAAGAGGATGATATGGATTTTATGCCTATTATTCCTTTGAATGATAACGAAGGGGGAAACGCAGACCAAATGATAGTTCCAGCTGAGCTGCCCCTTTTGCCACTGCGCAATACTGTTCTCTTTCCTGGGGTTGTCATACCAATAACCGTAGGTCGTGATAAGTCGATTAAGGCTATTGCAGAGTCGTACAAGACTGACAAATTGGTAGGGGTACTTGCCCAAAAAGACAGTACTGTAGAAGATCCAGGAATAACGGATTTGGTATCCATTGGCACTGTTGCGAAAATAATCAAGTTGATTAAAATGCCTGATGGTGGTACAACCGCTATTTTACAGGGTAAACGAAGGTTTAAATTATTAAAGGTAACAGCTGAAGAGCCTTATTTTATTGGAGAAGTTGAGGCTATTGAAGAAGAAGTCATCAAAGATGACGCATCATTTGAAGCCTCAGTATCCTCTATAAAAGATCTTGCTGCTCAAATTATTCAGCTTTCGCCCAATTTGCCGACCGAAGCTTCAATTATTTTAAAGAATATTGAACAGCCCTCCTTCCTAATTCACTTTGTAGGAAGTAATTTGAATTGTGAACTAGCAGAAAAGCAGCAATTGCTAGAAATGAGCGATCTAAGGGGTCGTGCTGAAAAATTGTTGGGTCTTCTACAGAAGGAGTTGCAGTTTGTTGAACTAAAAAATAAGGTTACTACCAAAACCAAGACAGAACTAGATAAGCAGCAAAGAGATTATTTTCTTCAGCAGCAATTGAAAAGCATTAAAGAGGAGTTAGGAGGAGATTCTAACGATAGAGAAATTCAGGAAATGAAGAAAAAAGCCGAGCAAAAAAAATGGTCGGCTGCCGCTAAAGAACTTTTTCAGAAAGAAATTGAGAAGCTAGAGAGAATGCATCCAAGTACCCCAGATTATTCAACGGTGTATAACCATGTTGATTTGATGCTTGATTTGCCTTGGGAAGAATTTACTTCTGATAATTATGATCTCAAGAAGGCCAAAAAGGTGCTAGATAAAGACCATTTTGGGATGCATAAAATAAAGGAGAGAATTCTAGAATACCTGGCAGTCCTCAAATTAAAAGGGGATATGAAGAGTCCAATTTTATGTTTTGTTGGTCCTCCTGGTATTGGAAAAACATCCTTGGGAAAAAGTATCGCCAGCGCTTTGGGAAGAAAATATGTGCGATTTAGTTTAGGTGGGCTTCATGATGAAAGTGAAATACGAGGACACCGTAAAACTTATATAGGGGCAATGCCTGGTAGGATTCTACAATCACTTCGAAAAGTAAAGTCTTCTAATCCTGTCATAATTCTGGATGAAATTGATAAGGTAGGGAAAGATTTTAGGGGGGATCCATCATCTGCTTTATTGGAGGTGCTTGATCCAGAGCAGAACCATACTTTTTATGATAATTATTTGGAATTAGAGTATGATTTAAGCAAAGTCTTGTTCATAGCAACAGCCAATGATTTACAGAGTATTCAACCAGCATTAAGAGACCGATTAGAAATCATTGATTTAACAGGATATGCAGTAGAGGAGAAAGAGAAAATTGCCCAAACACATCTTTTGCCAAAGCAAAGAGAGTTACATGGTTTAAAAGAATTTGACGTTAAGGTTAGTCAGCTAGTTATGACTTACCTTATTGAAAACTACACCCGAGAAAGTGGGGTTCGTGAATTGGACAGACAGCTGGCAAGTATCATGCGCAGTCTTGCTAAAGATCTTGCTATCAATGGAAAGTTGAAATCTGTTTTAACACAACAAGATGTTACTAGAATTTTAGGTAAACCAAGATACAGTAACGAGTTATATAAAACAGCCAATATGCCAGGAGTAGCGGTAGGCTTGGCTTGGACTTATGTTGGAGGTGATATTTTGTTTATTGAAGTGAGCATAAGTGAAGGTAAAGGCGAATTGCAGCTTACTGGAAATCTAGGACAGGTAATGAAGGAAAGTGCTAGTACTGCCATCACTTACCTTAAGGCGAATGCAAAAAAGAATGGGATTGAACCAGACATCTTTGGTAAAAAGAATATTCACATACATGTTCCTGAAGGCGCAGTCCCTAAAGATGGTCCAAGTGCCGGAATTACCATGATGACCGCACTTGCATCTGCGTTGACAGGTAGAAAAGTAAAATCTTATCTGGCAATGACAGGTGAGATAACCTTAAGAGGACAGGTTTTACCGGTTGGTGGGATAAAAGAAAAGGTCTTAGCTGCAAAAAGAGCAGGATTGAAGGAAATTGTTTTATGTAATCAAAACGAAAAGGATGTTCAGGAAATCAATCCTGAATTCATAAAAGGCATGAAGTTTCATTATGTGAAAACCATGCAGCAGGTGTTAGAAATAGCATTGGTGTAAACTTTTTTATTCCCTTTGAACCAAATTTAAATATGCTTGTTTTATTTAACCAAGAGAATAGTTTCTCTTATGTTGGTTGTTTTAAGGGTTAAGGAATTTCCCCCATTTTTATGGGGGATTTTCATTTCTAGACGAGCTTGTTTACTTTTGAATATGTCATTGAAGACGATTTTGGGGGTTATTTTGCTTTTTTCGACTGGTATTTTGAGGTCGCAAACCCTCGGAGGTGATGCTGTTTATAATTTTGTGAAATTGCCCATGGGAGGCCAACTTTCAGCATTAGGAGGAAAAAACGTCTCTTTATTTTCTTCCGACCTTAGTCTTGTTGCTGAAAATCCCGCTTTACTTAGAAAAGAACATCATGCCTTTGTTTCTGCATCTTTCAACCACATCGCACCTTTTACGAATGCTTTACAGGGGGTAGGTGCGTATCACCATCAAAAGTCAAATACCAGTTTTGCTGTTGGACTTTTACATCTGTTATACGGACAAGAGACCCAAACAGATGCCTCTGGAAATACACTGGGTAGTTTTCGAGCATATGATCAGATGGTTAGTGTATCTATTGCCAAAATTTATGGTAAGAGATGGCATTATGGGGCAAGTTTAAAATTGATACATTCCAATTTTGGGGTATTTCGGAGTACTGGATTAGCTGCAGACGTGGGACTTACTTATAATGACGAGGGTAAAAAATTGCAACTTGGATTTGCTGCAAAAAACATGGGTACACAACTTACAAGCTATGGGGGTTCGGCGGAAGATCTTCCGTTCGATTTGGTACTTGGCATAACAAAGCAATTGGAAAAAGCGCCATTAAGATTTTCCATAACTGCCCAGCGATTACACCAATTCGATTTGCTTTACAATGATACTTTGTACAATAATGAGAATTTTGGTGGTAACACAGAAAATGGTGTTGTAAGAAAAATTTTCAGCCATTTTGTACTTGGTACAGAAGTATTATTAGGCGATAAACTTGTTGTTTTAGCCGGTTACAATGTGTTACGCAGAAATGAGTTGAGTATTAAAAATATTGCAAGTGGTTTAACGGGATTCAGTTACGGATTGCAATTGAAATTAAGCCGCCTTCATTTTTATTATGCAAGGTCGCATTACCAAAGCACACTTGTGCAAAATCAACTCACCCTCTCTGTTCGATTATTATCAAATCAGAAATAGCTCAAATTGGTTTTGGGTGAAATCGATAACAACGTTTCATACATCAACTTGATGGTGTTTTCTACATCATCTTTATGAAGCATTTCCACCGTTGTATGCATATATCTCAAGGGGATGGAGATCAATACAGAAGGGCAGCCGTCATTTGCATAAGCAAATGAGTCGGTGTCGGTTCCAGTGCTTCTGCTGACAGTGCGCATCTGTACAGGAATTTTTTTCTTGTTGGCTACATCCTCAACAACGGCTAGTAGTTTATTGTGTACGGCTGGGCCATAGGCTAAAGAGGGGCCTTTTCCACAGGCAATATCACCTTCTATGATTTTGTTGACCATGGGTGTGGTTGTATCATGTGTTACATCGGTAATGATAGCCACATCTGGTTTAATTCTACGTGCAATCATCTCAGCACCTCTTAGTCCAATTTCTTCCTGAACTGCATTCACAACATAAAGGCCATAGGGTAGTTTTTTCTTATTGGCTTTTAACAACCTTGCTACTTCAGCAATCATGAAACCACCAATTCTATTGTCGAATGCTCGTCCAATTAAATAGTCATAAGCCAATTCATCGTATCCTTCTTCATAAGTTGCCACAGCTCCTATATGTATACCCAATGATTCAACTTGCTTTCTATTTTTAGCACCGCAGTCAAGGAATAAATTATCGACTGCAGGCTGAGGGTCTTTTCTCTCACCACCACCAATTCTGGTGTGGATTGCCGGCCATCCAAAAACAGCTTTTACCGGACCTTTTTTGCCATGAATAAAAACCCTTTTACCGGGAGCAATTTGATGATCAACTCCACCATTTCTTTTCAAGTAGATGAGTCCACTTTCAGAAATGTAATTCACAAACCAACTGATTTCATCAGCATGGGCTTCAATGACTACTTTGAACTTTTCTTGGGGGTTGATGATACCGACTGCAGTCCCATAAGGATCAGTCATTATTTCATCAACAAATGGTTTTATATAATTTAACCACACTTTTTGTCCGCCTGATTCAAAACCAGTTGGCGATGGAGTATTGATATATTTTCTTAAAAAACTATATGAGTCTTCAGCAAGCATTTGCTTTGTACTTGTTCTAACTGCTTTTGCCATTTTTTTGTATTTAATTCTTTACAATCTGTAAATGATGATTGGTGCTGTTTTTACAGTATCGCTGATGTTACCAGCTTCATCTTTGATCCAGAAGCTAAAAACTGCCGTATCATTTCTGGCACATCTTGGTTGTAATTCGATTGCGTATGAAAAACTCACCAATACCTCTCCGTCGAAGTTTTTGAACCTAGGAGTTTCAGGTGGAATTCTATAAAGTGTTGAGTCAGAGAAGTCGCTCAATGCACATTTAGATGTTGATTTCATAATCCAAAGTGTATCACTAAAATCACCTTCTTTATCTGTTAGTCGCATGGTAACCTGCAAGTCACTGCCAACAGGAACTTGCGTGCCACTTACACTTTTAATCTTCAATTGGGGCTTTGACTGAAAGGTTTCCTTTCCGCAGGCGGTCAATATTATGAGCATTAGGAAACTTAAATAATACTTTGTCATGTACCTTTGTTGTCTATTCAAATTTAGCAGTTAATCATTGAATAACCTATTCAGTCCATATCATTTTAAAGAAGATTTAACCCTTGGCAGGGACAGATCCTTCATGGAAAAATCCTTTGACATTTTTCAGGTGCAATCGAGGTATAACCCTGTCTACCGCGACTATTTGAAGCATTTAGGTGTCAATCTTGATGAGGTAACTGAATTGACAAAAATACCTTTTCTTCCCATCTCTTTTTTTAAATCTCATGCCATCAAAACTGGCGATTTTGAACCAGAGGTTTATTTCGAAAGTAGTGGTACCACTGGTATTCAACACAGCAGACATGGTATTTTAAGTCAATCTGCCTATCTGTTGAACACAACTGTCAATTTCAAGGAATTCTACGGGAATGTTGATGGATATTGTATTTTGGCGCTGTTGCCTTCCTATTTAGAAAGGGGAAATTCCTCTTTGGTTGCCATGGCAGATTATTTTATTAAGTTAAGCAAGCATCCATTATCAGGTTTCTTTCTTCACGATTTAGACCGACTACACGAAGTGCTTGAAGAACTGGAAAAAGCTAAACAACCCACCATTTTACTTGGGGTTACTTATGCTTTAATGGATTTTGCTGAGAAGTTCCCCATGAAATTAAATCATACCATAGTCATGGAAACGGGTGGGATGAAGGGGAGAAGAGAAGAGATTACAAGAGCTCAATTGCATAGTTTTTTGTGTGAAAGGCTAGGTGTAAATCAAATACATGCAGAATATGGCATGACTGAATTGCAATCACAGGCGTATTCACAAGGAGAAGGTTGGTTTAAAACATCACCTACAATGAAAGTTCTATTGCGTTCTCCTGATGATCCATTTGAAATTTGGGAGGCCGATGAGTTTCCCATGCGGACTGGAGCTGTGAATATTATAGATTTAGCTAACTCCGACACAATCTCTTTTATTGCAACTGACGATCTAGCGCGTTTTAGGAGTGATGGCGCCTTTGAAATCACAGGACGAATGGATAATTGTGATATACGTGGTTGTAGTCAGCTTGCTTTATAGTTCTTGGAACTTAGTCGATAAAAGCACTTAATTTTGCATTAATTCTAATTTATGGGAGTACTAAAACAAATTGCAACTTACCTCTATCTAAGAAAAAAAGATGCAGATACACCTAATTCAAAATGGGTGCAATACATGCATGGCATCAATAGAATTTCCTTGTTGCTTTTTTTATTTGCTATCGTTGTAATGATAGTGAAAGCCTTTATGAGAAAATAAATTAGCCTGTCACCAGTTGGTGAATTATTAAGGCAGCTTTTTCTGATGCTTTTCCGCCGGCACTTAACAACGTATATAACTTGTCTGTATCTTCTTTGTATTTATTTTTTCTATCCTCATTGTAGAGCAGCTCGTTTAATTCTTTTTTAATATTCACTCCAGTGAGTTCATGTTGAATCAACTCTTTTACAATGGCTTGATCCATGATCAAATTAACAAGCGAAATGTATTTTACTTTGATCAGTTGTTTGGCAATTGCATATGAAATAGGGGAGCCTTTGTAACATACTATTTCAGGAACTCGAAACAATGCAGTTTCTAAAGTTGCGGTTCCTGATGTGACCAATGCGGCATCAGCAATGGAAAGCAAATCATATGTTTTGTTTTTAATTACTTTAACATTGTTGTATTTATCTGTAAATGAGGCTATGAATTCATCACTAATGCCTGGTGCTTGCGCTACTACAAATAGGGTGTCAGGAAAATCATTTGAACTTTCTAGCATGATGGGGAGTTTCTTTGCTATTTCCTGTTTTCTTGAACCTGGCAGAAGGGCTATTATTTTTTTTCCTGTATCAAGTCCCAATACGTTTTTCACCTCTTTTTTATCCAGGGATTGTTGATATTGATCAATGATTTCAATTAACGGATGTCCTACATAATCAACAGGATACTTCCACTTTTCATAGAATGTTTTTTCGAAAGGAAGAATCACCATCATTTTATCAATTACTTTTTTAATGGTGTGAATTCTTTTTTCCTTCCATGCCCATATTTGAGGTGAAATGTAATAAACGGTTTTGTATCCTTTCAACTTCACAAATTTTGCTATAGGTAAATTGAATCCAGGGTAGTCGATGAATACAACTACATCTGGATGAAAGCTGCATATATCTTTTTTACAGAATTTCATATTCGACAAGATTGTCGATATGTTGCTAACTACTTCTGCAAACCCCATGAAGGCTAGGTCTCTGTAATGCTTGATGATAGTAGCACCAGCCTCTTGCATTTTATCACCTCCCCATGCTCTTATTGTTGCAGCTGGATCATTTTGTAAAATGGCTTTGATAAGTCGACTACCATGGAGATCGCCCGATGCTTCACCTGCTATGATGTAATACTTCATGCGTTTAGGGTTTATCCAAATAGTTTGAATAAAAATGCTGCTGCTGCATAAGCAACAGAAACAGTAAAGATACCCTTAGCTGTTTTGTCTTTTTGGCCATTGATGAAAACAGTAAACAACACGATGTTCAAGAGTAAGCAAGGAATGCTTAGCGCAGATACAAGTTGTTTGTTCGTTTGCAGGGCATGTAAAAAGCTCGAGAATGGAAATGAACTAAATTTCCAAAAATAATACCCAAAGAAACTTAGTATCGGTATGATGAGACCAACTCCGAGACCAAAATAGAAGTTATCTTTTTTGAAGATTACCATGTGTAGTCCTTTTCAATTTTTTGCTTCAAGGCATAATTGGTGAGGTCGTATTGAACTGGTACAACACTTACATAATTGTGTTGTAATGCCCATACATCTGTGTCTTTACTTTTTTCAAGATTGAGAAATTCCCCCGTAAGCCAAAAATATTTTTTGCCAGAAGGGTCTTTTCGCTCCTCAAAATCTTCCTCATATTTTGCATAAGCTTGTTTACATACCTTAACGCCTTTAATGAGTTTGGCATCACCTTTAGGAATGTTGACATTTAAACACATGTGTTTATCTGCTTTCTTTGAAAGCATTTTCTCAACAATCAATCGTGCATATTTCTTGGCGCCTTCAAAATCAGCTTCAAGACTATAATCCATTAAGGAAAAACCTACCGAAGGAATATTTTCAATTGATGCCTCAATTGCAGCACTCATTGTACCAGAATAAATAACATTGATAGAATGATTGGCACCATGATTGATGCCGCTTAAACATATATCAGGTTTTCTATGGAGTACTTTGTCCACTGCAAGTTTTACGCAATCAACAGGTGTGCCACTGCAGGTCCAGGCCTCTACACCGTCTATGAAATGTGTTTTGTGTAATCGAAGGGGATATCCTATTGTGATGGCATGTCCCATGCCAGATTGTGGTTTGTCGGGTGCAACTACAATAACTCGTCCTAAATCTTTAACAGCTTCCACCAAATGCCTGATGCCTGGAGCTGCAATGCTATCATCGTTGGTAATGAGTATGATAGGTTGTTCTTTTTTGTTTTTAGCCATAAGTTGTATGAAGGTAAGAAGGACCTAAAAGTACCACTTATTTCAGTTTATGCTTCTAAAGAAGGAAGTCGTATAAAAAAATTTAGCAAATAATACTTTGAAAACTAAAATATTTAGTATATTGCCCCAAAATCATTAGTATGTCACAGTCCTATGCTGGTAAAAACCTGAAACATTTGCGAAAGCTAAAAGGCATGACGCAAGAGGAATTTGCACAAAAATTACAAATCAAGAGGTCTTTGTTAGGCGCTTATGAAGAAGAAAGAGCAGAGCCCCGTATCGATGTTTTGGAAATGGTGAGTGATCATTTCGGGATTAGTCTGGATGATATATTGAGAAGAGATTTGAGCGAAACCAAAGACAATTATTTAGCAAAGCGTCGTCAACAGAAGTTGGGTTCAGAATCTCACAGTGTAATCCATTTTGTGCCTATGAAGGCAGCTGCGGGTTATTTAGCAGGCTATGCTGATGAAGAATTTATAGATGAGTTGAATACTTTTACGCTACCTATGTTGGGTAATGGCCATTTTAGGGCCTTTGAAATTATTGGGGACAGCATGTTGCCAACGCCTAGTGGTTCAATTATAGTAGGTCAGAAAATTGATGATCTGGAGGAGGTCAAGCAAAATGCGGCTTATATTGTTTTGAGCAGAAACGAGGGGATCGTTTACAAGCGCGTTTCCCGTAATCCTAAGTCCAAAAACAAGCTTACGCTGACCAGTGATAATCCGTCATTTCAGCCCTATAATATCAATGCGGATGATGTGTTGGAAATTTGGCAGGCTCAGATTGTGATTACAAAAGTTGCGCAACAGCAAAGATGGGATGTGGGTCAGTTAGCAAATCTAGTATCGAATTTACAGGAGCAGGTTAGCTCTTTGAAGAAGAGAATGAACTAGTTAGGCTTCAATTTTATTGGGTTTTAGTACGATTTATACACATTGCGTTAATAACCTCCCTTTTTAAGGGAGGTTTCATTCATTTATCTTTGGCCCCCATCGGCACTTGTGAAAATTGAGGTTATTTACATCTAAATCAGTGAGATAGTATGGCTAAACAGCAGGAAAACAAGGTTTTTGAATATAATGAGGACTCAATAAAGAGTTTGGACTGGAAAGAGCATATCCGCTTGCGCCCGGGTATGTATATTGGTAAGTTGGGAGATGGGAGTAGTCAGGATGATGGAATCTATGTTCTCCTGAAAGAGGTTATGGACAACTGTATTGACGAGCACATGATGGGTTATGGAAAACAGATTGACCTAGCCCTCAACAACAAAGAAGTGGTGATTAGAGATTATGGTCGCGGTATTCCTCTTGGAAAACTCGTGGATGTTGTAAGTAAAATCAATACAGGAGCAAAATACGATAGCAAGGTTTTCCAGAAAAGCGTAGGATTGAATGGAGTAGGTACAAAAGCGGTAAATGCGTTGAGTGAGTATTTCAAAGTGACGGCTTTCAGGGATGGTAAAGAAAAAACTGCGGAGTTTAAGCGAGGAGAATTGATCAAGGAGCACAAAGAAACCAACAGTAGTGAGCAAAATGGCACCCAGGTTGTTTTTGTACCAGATGATTCAATTTTTAGGAATTTTTATTTCATTTCAGACTACATCGACAAACAGCTTTGGAACTATTGTTACCTCAATGCGGGTTTGGTCATCAATTATAATGGCAGGAAGTTTGTCAGCAAGAATGGTTTATTAGACTTGTTACACCGTAATGCCAATGAGGATGAATTGAGGTATCCGGTCATTCACTTAAAAGGAGAGGATATCGAGGTGGCTATATCTCACAACAATGAATATGGTGAGGATATCTATAGTTTCGTAAATGGGCAGTATACTACGCAAGGTGGTACCCATGTAGTTGCCTTCAGAGAGGCTTTTGTGAAAACCATACGTGATTTTTTCAAAAAGGACTATGATACTTCAGATATTAGGCAGAGTATAGTGGCTGCTGTTGCGGTAAGGGTGCAAGAGCCCGTGTTTGAATCTCAGACCAAAACAAAGCTAGGTTCGCAATATCTATTTGAGGGTGGTCCCTCTATGAAGAATTTCATGATTGAATTCTTTTCAAAGGAACTGGATAATTTCTTGCACAAAAATCCTGCTGTGGCGGAAGCCATGAAGAAAAGGATAGAGCAGAGTGAGAGAGAGCGGAAAGAATTGGCAGGTATCAAGAAACTGGCTAACGAACGTGCAAAAAAAGCCAACCTGCATAACCGAAAATTAAGGGATTGCAGAATTCATTTGAATGAAGATCCACCTGCAAAAGCAAAAGAAGATTTTATTGCAAAACAGCTCCAAAGCACCATTTTCATTACCGAAGGTGATTCTGCGAGTGGTTCCATTACGAAGTCGAGGGATGTAGAGACCCAGGCAGTATTTAGTTTACGCGGTAAGCCTTTGAATTGTTATGGTCTGACTAAAAAAGTAGTGTATGAAAATGAGGAGTTCAATTTATTGCAACACGCGTTAAACATCGAAGAAGGGTTAGATGATTTGCGTTACAACAACATCATCATAGCAACTGATGCGGATGTAGATGGTATGCATATAAGATTGTTATTGATGACTTTCTTTTTGCAATTTTTCCCTGATCTAGTAAGAGATGGACATGTTTATATACTTGAAACACCTCTATTTAGGGTAAGAAATAAGCAAGAAACTATTTACTGTTATTCTGATATAGAGCGTCAGGAAGCCATAAAAAAAATTGGTGCAAAAGCAGAGATAACAAGATTCAAGGGGTTAGGTGAAATATCGCCAGATGAGTTCAAGAAATTCATTGGAGCTGATATGAAAAAAACACCTGTGATTTTGGAAAGTCAAATACATATCCAACAATTGTTGGAATATTTTATGGGTAAAAACACCCAAGAGAGACAAGATTTTATCGTTTCAAATCTCCGTATTGAACTGGATACGGTGCAAGATTCAATTTGATGCAAATGATACATGTAGTTTTTAATGAACCAGATGTTCTGATTTTAAATCAGGCTATTGAAATGGATGAGACTATGGCCGGTAATGTTTTGTTGGTACGAGACGACTACGCAGTTGGTCCCTTAGCCAATATTTATACCCCAGAAGGTCAACAACAAAGGAAGGATTGGTGGCGTAATGTTTTTGTGGGAAGTGATCAAGAAAGTTTAGTTGAAGATGGTAAGGTGAATGATCCAGCCGTAGTAACTAAAATTAAAGAACAGCTCACCAACGATGAAGAACAAATTGTTTGGATTTGGGCTGCACAGAACAAGCATGATGTTTGTGGATATTATTGGTTGGTTAGTCAGCTTGTTGAATTTCAAGGCAGAGTACATATCCTGTATTTGAACAACCTACCATTTATCAATGAGAAGGGTAATATTTTCTATCCTGATTGGTTGAGTCAAATTCAACCCAAAGAGTTTTTAAAGGCAAAGAAACTTGCAAGGCCGGTAACCATTAGTGAATTTGAGGTTGATAGTGATGAATGGAATAAAATCACCCAAGATGAGCGTGAGGTAAGGCTTTTAGAGGGAGGAAAGA
This sequence comes from Bacteroidota bacterium, assembly GCA_039805205.1. GTDB lineage: Bacteria > Bacteroidota > Bacteroidia > Chitinophagales > Chitinophagaceae > Pollutibacter. The sequence continues at coordinate 5,498 of JBDLUR010000086.1, read as the reverse complement.
AAATCGTGCAGCGGGATGTTAGTTTTTATGATCAAGAAATTTCAAAATACATCACCAACGATTTTCAAAAAGCCAATAAAATCATTCATGCTTTCTTGACCAAAAGCAAGGAAACAACCGGAGATGGTTTTGTGCTCTGGCGTTTGAAAAAAATTGCCCAAACAGATCAGTTTGAATTTCAGGGTGAATTGAAAGGCATGAAAGATTTTGAAGTCAAAAGAAAATCTGTCGTTGCTGAAGGTGCATAAATAGAGAGATTATGGCAAAGTCGAAATTTAATGTAGAGACAGAAACTGATGCAGGGGTATCCGGACAATATAAAAACTGGTTCCTTGATTATGCTTCGTATGTAATTTTAGAGAGAGCTGTTCCTGATGTTGCCGATGGATTGAAGCCAGTTCAGCGAAGGATCTTACACTCCATGAAAGAAATGGATGATGGACGATTGAATAAGGCTGCTAATATAATTGGTCAAACCATGCAGTATCACCCGCATGGTGATGCAAGTATTCAAGATGCATTGGTAAACCTCGGACAAAAAGACATCATGATTGACACCCAAGGTAACTGGGGTGATGTGCGGACAGGCGATGATGCAGCAGCTGCAAGGTATATTGAAGCTCGTTTGAGCAAATTTGGTTTAGAGGTTGCTTTCAATGCCAAGACAACACAATGGCAGTTGAGTTATGATGGCAGAAAAAAAGAGCCAGTTCATTTACCAGTTAAATTTCCTTTATTACTGGCACAAGGTGCAGAAGGTATAGCGGTTGGTCTTTCTACAAAAATCTTACCTCACAATTTTATTGAACTCATTGAAGCTTCCATTAAGTACCTAAAGGGGAAAAAATTTGAACTCTATCCAGATTTTCAAACTGGAGGAATGATTGATGTTGCCAACTACAATGATGGTAAACGAGGAGGAAGGATTCGTTGCAGAGCTCATATCCAAGAAGTGGATAAAAAATGTATTGCCATCAAAGATGTGCCTTATGGAGTTACTACAACTCAACTGATGGAGTCTATCGTGAAAGCAAACGACCAGGGTAAAATCAAAATTAAAAAAGTAACCGATAATACTGCTGCAGAAGTTGAAATACTTGTAGAGTTAGCCGCGGGTATTTCTGCGGATTTAACTATTGATGCTTTGTATGCTTTTACTGATTGTGAAGTGAGTATAGCGCCTAATGCGTGTGTGATTGTAGATCATAAACCGCAGTTCATGGCGGTAACAGATTTATTGAAATTGTCGACTGACAATACTAAAGATCTGCTCAAAAAGGAATTAGAAATTCGTCTAGATGAATTACAGGAAAAATGGCATTTTACTTCTTTAGAGAGGATCTTCTTCGAAGAAAAGATTTACAAAGAGTTGGAGAAGAAACATGAAGATTGGGAGAAAGTATTGCTAGCAATTCAAAAAGGGTTTGATCCATTTAAAAAGCTCTTCAAAAGAGAGGTTACCCGCGAGGACATTATCAAGCTGACAGAAAAACCTGTTAGAAGGATTTATAAATTAGATATTGATGAATTGAATATTCAAATCAAAAATATCGAATCGGAGATTAAGCAGGTTAAACATGATTTAGAGAATTTAACTGAGTTTACTATTGCTTATTTTGAAGGTCTTAAGGATAAGTATGGTAAAGGCAAAGAACGAAAGACCGAAATCAAGCCTTTCGATGTAATTCAAGCGCGACAAGTTGCTATAGCCAATGTGAGGTTGTATATGAACCGTGCTGAAGGTTTCATAGGAACAAGCTTGAAGAAAGATGAATTTATTACGGAATGCTCTGATCTAGATGATATCATCGTTTTTACCAAACGTGGTATCATGAAGATTGTGAAAGTGGATGATAAAGCCTACATCGGAAAAGATATCATTCATGCAGCCATTTTCCAGAAAACAGATGAGCGCCTAACGTATAACATGATTTACACCGATGGTGAGACGGGTGTTTCCTATTCTAAGCGTTTTAACGTAACGGGTATTACTAGAGATAAAGAGTACGATCTTACTAAGGGTAGTGATAAATCAAAGGTTAATTATTTTACTGCTAATGCAAATGGAGAGGCAGAATCTGTTTCCATAGTATTAAGTCCAAATTGCAGCGCTCGAATTAAACAAATAGATTTTGATTTTGCAGAATTAGATATCAAGGGAAGAAATTCCATTGGTAACCAGGTTACAAAATATCCAATTAAGAACGTAAAACTAAAAGATGCAGGCAAATCCACTTTAGGTGGAAGGTCCATATGGTTTGATGATGTTTTTGGGCGCTTGAATACAGAAGAAAAAGGAACCTATCTTGGAAGTTTTCAACCTGAAGAATTGATTTTTGCTGCCTATAAAGATGGTAGCTATGAGCTTACCAATACGGAGTTGAACCAAAGATTTGATAGCGAATCTTTATTGAAGATTGAAAAGTTTGATCCCAAGCGCATCGTGACTGCCATCTACTTAGATAACGAAAAATTGCAGTTTAATGTAAAGCGTTTTAAGATTGAAACGACAACGCTGAATACCAAATTCAATTTCATTAAAGAAGGAGAAGGTAATTATCTGGAGGCATTGAGTACTGAGGAGAAGCCAGTTGCTGTTATTACATCTGGTAGAGGTGCACAAAGCAGAACATCAAAGGTTAAGGTGGCTGATTTTGTTGAGATTATGGGGTGGAAGGCAATTGGTAACAAGCTGACTGATTACACGAAGAGTACGGAAATTGTGTGGCAGGAACAAGAAGGGGATAAGAAGCAAGCACAGCTTTTTTAGTCCTAAAAAAATGAATTTTTGGGCTAAAAATCCGATTATTCAAGAAAAGTTATATTTGCATCTGTAACATTAAATTTTTACAATGCCTTTAAAAAGAGAGGAAGATTTTAACAATCAATTGTCGGGTTCTTTTCCTGAACAGGAATCTACTTCAAACAGCTGGTTCAAACGCAGAAAAAAGGGCATTAGCACATCAACTGCTGATAAGAAGGAGGTGCCAGATGGTTTGTGGACGATGTGCCCTTCTTGCAAGTATACTTGTACAACTGTTGAACTCAAAGAGAATTTATCAGTTTGTCCAAAATGTGAATACCACCACCGAATAGGAAGTGCTGAATATTTTGATCTTCTTTTTGATGATCAGCAATACACAGAACTTTTTGCAGAAGTCAAATCAATCGATTTTTTAGGGTTTAATGACTTAAAGCCCTACAAGAAAAGACTTGATGAAGCCTACGCCAAAACAGGCTTGCATGACTCAATAACCTCAGCTGTGGGTAATGTAGGTGGACTTCCTTTGTTGGTTTCATGTATGGATTTCAATTTTATCGGAGGTTCTTTGGGAAGTGTGATGGGTGAAAAGATTGCCAGATCTGCTGAATATTGTCTTGAACATAGGATTCCCTTAATGATTATTAGTAAAAGTGGTGGGGCAAGAATGATGGAAAGTGCTTTCTCCTTAATGCAACTTCCAAAAACGTTAGGTAAAATCAGCAAATTAGCTGTAGCAGGTATACCTTATATTTCACTTTGTACTGATCCTACTTATGGAGGTACAACTGCATCATTTGCCATGGTGGGAGACATAAATATCGGAGAGCCGGGTGCAATGATTGGTTTTGCTGGTCCACGCGTAATCAAAGAAACAATCAAGAAAGATCTTCCTGAAGGATTTCAAACTTCCGAGTTTGTAATGGATCATGGATTTTTGGATATGATTGTTGGTAGAAAAATGCTTAAAGAAAGACTGGCTGTCTTGTTGAGTCACTTTGCAAGTTAGTTTGTAAACCATTTGCCTCTCATCATTTCTGTATCATGGAGATTAGGAATAAATCTGCAACGTTCGAGTATTTTATCGAAGAAAAATTCGATGCGGGCATGGTGTTGACTGGGACGGAAGTGAAGGCGCTTAGGGATGGCAGTGCTAGTTTCAATGATAGTTATTGCTTGTTGGATCATGGAGAACTTTACATCAAGGGTTTGCATATCTCACACTATTCTTTTGGTAGTTATGCGAATCACGTTCCCACTCGCGATCGAAAACTCTTATTAAAGAAAAAAGAGATCAATCGTCTGATACAAAAGTTAAAAGATAAGGGATACACCATCATCCCATTAAGAATATATTTCAATGAACGGGGATTTGCCAAAATCCAAATAGGTTTGGGAAGAGGTAAGAAACTACACGATAAACGTGAAACCATCAAGCAAAGAGAGTCTGAACGAGAAATGAAGAGATATATTAAATAGATTTTAAACTTTTTTTGGAATTATTGTAGGAATATTTGACATTTGATGAAATGAAAAGAATTTATACAAATAACGGTTGGCATGCTATCCCTTCGCTGGGCTAGTCACCTTGTTGTTTGTCAGCATAGTTAAAGCCCCGATTTTCGGGGCTTTTTTTTTAAACCAATGGAGAAAATGGAGAAGATTAAACTAAGCACAACAGTTAAAAAAATATCCTCGGATTTATATACCCCAGTTGGTATTTATTTGAGGTTGCGGGATAAATTTCGCGATACTATTTTATTGGAAAGTACAGATCACCATACAGCAGAAAATAGTTTTTCATTTATTGCTATCAATGCAATTGGAGGTATTGAAATTGTAGATCAATATCAGATAGAATATAAGTTACCTGGGAGATTGCCGATTACGCAACCATTAGCATCCCAAGATGTAACCAGTTTGCTTTGGAATTACATGCAATCATTTGAGGTGAGTGCATCAGATAGGCAAATGAATTTTGCGCAAAGATTATTTGGATATACGGCGTATGATGCAATTCCTTTTTTTGAATCACTTCCTTTTTCAGATAAGTCCTATTCAGGCGCTACTACAGGTAATCGGTTTTTTAAATCTTCTTCAGTAGCTCTTCCCTTGATGCGCTATCGCTTGTATCAGTACATTATTGCCATCGATCACTTCAGAGATGAGTTGTATTTATTGGAAAATCATGCAGACGGCATTGAGGGAGATAAAGAGACAATTGAAAATATTATTTGTAGTCGAGATATACCTCAGTTCCCATTTGAATTAGACGGAGAAGAATCATCCAACTTACTCGACCAGGAATATCTTAATATGGTTGAAAAAGGAATTGCGCACTGCTACCGTGGTGATGTTTTTCAAATGGTCTTGAGCAGGAGATTTGAACAGAAATTTAAGGGAGATGAATTTAATGTATATAGAGCATTGCGTATGATTAATCCCTCTCCTTATCTTTTTTATTTTGATTATGGAGAATATAAACTGATGGGTTCATCACCTGAGAGTCAGCTAGTCATAGCCAACGGTAAGGCTATTGTTCATCCTATTGCTGGAACTTTCAAGCGGACAGGAGATGATGTTACTGATCGCTTGGAGGCTGAAAGGTTACTGCTAGATCCAAAAGAAAATGCTGAGCATGTTATGCTGGTTGATTTAGCCCGCAATGATTTAAGTAGGGTATGTAAAAATGTAAAAGTGACACAGTATAGAGAAGTAAAATATTATTCTCATGTAA
>JBDLUR010000085.1:0-3260 GCA_039805205.1 Bacteroidota bacterium | reverse complement strand
GATATCTGCATGCGAAATTTCGTTTATGGCAAATGGAATTTCAAACCCACGCAGCTGCAGGAAGAATCAGTGAAATTGTAGGAAGTAAAGGATTGACCTTTGATCGAAATCAACGTAGAATTGGTATGGTTTATGCTGCAGAAAATGCATTGGCCACCATGGAAAAAGATCCTCAAACATTATCTGCCTTAAATGCCTATACTGCAGGTATCAACTCCTTCATTGAAAAATTAAATACCAGTGAATTACCTATTGAGTATAAACTGCTAGGCTATGAACCTGAACAATGGAGTAATTTGAAGTCAGCTCTTTTTATAAAGCAAATGACCAATACATTGGCCGGTTATGACCGTGATTTAGAATATACCAATGCGTTAGAAATATTAGGTGAAGAAAAATTCAGGATCTTGTATTCTGATATACCTGATTCTTTATATCCTGTTATACCTAACGGGACAGCATACGCACAATCTTCTTTTGCACTTGAGCCACCTGCTTCTGCAGATTCGTTATATTTCAAACGAAAAGATACCATTGAATTTGTGGAAGACTATAAACCAGATCCTTTGAATGGAAGCAATAACTGGGTTGTGGCTGGCAGTAAAACAAAAAGTGGAAAACCCATTTTGGCTAACGATCCCCATTTAAGCCTAACACTTCCTTCCATTTGGTACGAAATACAACTAAATACACCTTCATTTAACTCTTATGGCGTATCCTTTCCTGGGATACCGGGTGTAGTGATTGGTTATAATGATAGCATTGCTTTTGGCTTTACCAATGCTGGTAGAGATGTAAAAGATTATTATGAGATTCAATTCAAAGACAAGTCTAAACAATCTTATTATTTTAATAACGAATGGACAAAGGCTAATCTAAGAATTGAATCGATTCAAATTAAAGATTCATTGCCTTATCTAGATACAGTTGCTTATACAGTTTTCGGTCCGGTTACCTACGATCATTCATTCAAAAATAGCCTATCTAATGAAAAAGCCTATGCTTTAAAATGGGTGGCACACGACAGTTCAAATATTTTAAAAATGTGGATGTTGTTGAATAGGGCTAAAAATTATGATGATTATTACCAGGCCATTTCACATTTTAATGTACCAGGTCAGAACATGATTTTTGCTTCAACTTCTGGCGATATTGCGTTATGGCAACAAGGTACATTCCCACTGCGTTGGCAAGACCAAGGATTATTTGTTATGCCTGGAATGGATAGCAGTTACATGTGGAAGGGTTATATTCCAATGGATGAAAATCCTCATAGTGTAAATCCAGTTGAAGGCTATTTAAGTAGTGCCAACCAAAGAGCAGCGGATATAACTTATCCCTACTTCATGCCAGGAAGCTACGAAGTATACCGACCAATAACCATCAACAGAAAACTTGCAGAACTTTTCAATATTACCATTGCAGATATGCAACAATTGCAAAATAACAATTACAATGTATTTGCAGAAATGGCTTTACCTATCTTATTGAAAAACATCGATGCTGAAAAACTATCAACAGATGAGAAAAGATACCTTAACATGGTATCCTCTTGGAATTTGATGAATGATACAAAAGAAAAAGGGACAACCTGTTTTACGATATGGTGGGATTCGTTAAGTGCCGTTATCTTAAATGATGATTTACTTAAAGAAAAAGTTCCTGTTATTAAGCCTGAAAAATTTGTACTGCTTGAAGCACTTTCAAAAGACAGTAATTTTCTTTTCATCGACGATGTATCAACTGATAAATTAGAAACACTGAGAGATCAAGTAACATTGGCCTTTCAAAAAGCTTCTTTACAGCTTTCTGCTTTAGAAAAAGAAAATAAATTAACGTGGGGTGCTTTTAAAAACACGACTGTATACCACCTGTTAAGAACAAATACAATACCCTTTGCAAGAGAAGGATTAAATATTGGAGGTGGTGCCGGAATTGTCAATGCAACAACCCATGATCATGGTCCGAGTTGGAAAATGATAATCGAAATGGAAACGCCAATAAAGGCTGTAGGTGTTTATCCAGGTGGACAGAGTGGTAATCCGGGAAGTTTTTATTATGATTCTTTCATCGATACTTGGGCAAAAGGAGAGTACTATGATTTAAAGATGATGACTCAGAAAGATATACAGCAAAGCGATTTTAAATGGAAAATGAAATTTTCTGCTAAATAATTACATCATGATGAAGTTTATTGTATCGTTTTTGATTTGTCCCATATTGGCCTATGCGTTAGGTATGGTTCTGCCTTGGTGGTCAGTAGCAATTGCTGGTGCACTTACTGGTTTTTTTATTCCTCAACATCGCTTATTGTCGTTTTTATCTACATTTTTAGGAGTATTTATTTTTGTAGGTGGACTTATCTTTTTTATCAGTGATGCCAACAACCATATCCTGGCACAAAAAATTGGCTTGTTGGTATTAAAAGATAAAAATGAGTTAATGATTATTGGTGCATCTGCTTTAATAGCTGCTCTTGTTGCTGGTATATCTGCAATAACTGGAAGATCATTAGCAATTGTTGTAAAAAATGCTTGATGTTAAGTAAACCAAAGATTGTTTTTTTATTTACTACGGCATTTTTATTTTTTTTTCATCATACTGTTCTGGCAGGATTAATTCATGGCAAGACGCTAGATGAGAAACATCAGTCTTTACCCTTTTCTACAATTACAGTAAAAGAGCTAAACAAGAAAGTTGTATCAAATGGTAATGGAGATTATAGCATTGAACTTAATCCAGGTACCTACACTTTTGTTTGTCAACATGTTGGCTTCGCCACTGTCACCAAAGAAATACGCGTTAATGAAAAAGAACAAGTCCATAATTTTCATTTAACACCCAATGAATTAACGTTAACTGAAATTGTAATTAAGTCAGGTGTAGAAGATCCTGCTTATGCCATCATCAGAAATGCCATAAAAGAGAGAAACTATAATGGTAAAAAAGCTGGAGCTTATTCTTGCGAAGCCTATATAAAAGGACTGATCCGTACAAACGATTACCCCAATTCCTTATTTGGCCAAACAATAGATTTTGAAGATGGTGATACTTCTAAAAAGAAAATCATTTTCCTTTCAGAATCCATCTCAGATATTTATGTCAATGAACCTATTGAAACAAAAGTAGTGGTAAAATCTACTAGAGTAAGTGGACAAACAAACGGACTTGGCTTGGCCACTCCTTTCTTATTGTCTTTTTACGATAACATAGTAGCCCTTCCAAAATCTTTTAACCCACGTGGATTCATTTCTCCTATT
>JBDLUR010000084.1:0-2716 GCA_039805205.1 Bacteroidota bacterium | reverse complement strand
CATAAGTAAGTAGGGAGTAGGGATCAGGGAATAGGGTGTGGAATAACTGTCCACTAATCCATATTTCCTAAACCCCTGTGTAATTAAATGGTGTAATCTTCAACAATTCTTGTTTGACAGCCGGTTTTACCTTCAGCGTCTTGATGAAGCTGTGGATCGCTTGTTTGTCGATAGAGGTTTTACCTCTTGTCAATTCTTTCAAAGCTTCATAAGGCTGTGGATATTGCTCTCTTCTTAATATAGTTTGAATAGCTTCAGCTACAACTGCCCAGTTTTTATCAAGATCTGCTTTGATGGCATCTTCATTCAACACAAGCTTTCCTAGTCCCTTGTTAATAGAGTTGATAGAAATGATGGTATGTGAAAACGGCACACCAATATTTCTTAATACAGTAGAATCAGTTAAGTCGCGTTGTAATCTTGAAATGGGAAGCTTCGCTGAAAGGTGCTCAAATAAAGCATTGGCAATCCCTAGATTACCTTCAGCATTTTCAAAATCAATCGGGTTCACTTTATGAGGCATTGCTGAAGAACCTACTTCTCCTTTTTTTGTCTTTTGTCTGAAGTATTCTAAAGAGATATAGGTCCATATGTCCCTACAAAAATCTACTAGTATAGTATTGATGCGTTTGAGTCCATCAAAATGCGCAGCTAGTAAATCGTAATGCTCAATTTGTGTAGTGTACTGTTGACGTTGAAGTCCCAACCTTTCGCTACAGAACTTATTCGCGAAATTCACCCAATTTATTTTTGGATAAGCAATGGCATGTGCATTAAAATTACCTGTTGCTCCACCAAACTTACATGAGTAAGGAATCTGCTCTAATAATTTGATTTGGTTTTCAAGGCGCTCTACAAAGACCATTATTTCCTTACCTAATCTGGTTGGAGACGCCGGTTGACCATGTGTTCTTGCTAACATGGGTATCTTATCCCAAGCCTTTGCTAACTGCCTAAGTTGTATTGTCAGGTTTAACAAAGCTGGATAGTACACTTGTTCCAAGGCTTCTTTCCAAAGTAATGGAATAGAAGTATTGTTCACATCTTGAGAGGTGAGACCAAAATGAACAAACTCTTTTAAGTTTGATAGTCCTAGTGCATCCAACTCCTTTTTCATAAAGTACTCTAAAGCCTTTACATCGTGGTTGGTTACTTTTTCAAGATTCTTAATTTCTAGGGCTGTATTTGGCGTAAACTCTTCGTATATTTTTTTGAGTTTATTGATACTGCTAGTTTCAAGTTTAAACAGTTTCTGCTTGGATAAAGCAATAAAATATTCTGTTTCTACTCTGAGTCTATATTGAATTAGGCCATATTCTGAAAAATAGGGGGATAATCCTTCTACTTGAGCACGATAGCGACCATCTATTGGTGAAATTGCAGTGAGTGAACTTAGTTCCATGTTGACGACAATTGGTGTAACTTGCAGCAAATTTACAAGAATATCATTGGAACGGGAAATTAGGATAGGGGCAGTAAGTTATTTGAATACCAAACCTTTGTTATTTGGGTTGAATAAGGATCATTTTAGCTACCCGTTTCGACTTACATTGGATTATCCTGCCAATCTAGTAAAGGCCATTCAAGAAGATAGAATTGACATAGGATTACTTCCCGTTGCTGCCATACTCCAGCTAGATAATTTTCAAGTGGTTTCGAAATATTGTATTGGAGCGCTGGGTGACGTTGCTTCTGTTTGTCTTTATAGCAATGTTCCTATAGAAAAGGTGAAAAAGGTTAAACTCGACTACCAATCCAGGACTTCCGTTTTGTTGTGTAAACTCTTGTTGAAAGAGTTCTATAAACTACCGGTTGAGTTTGTCGCGGCAGACAATGATCAAGAATTACTTGATTTTAATGAAGATTCAGCATCTCTCATCATAGGAGATAGGGCTTTGCGGTTGAATGGTAAAACAAGTTATCGATACGATCTTGCTGCGGCCTGGAAGGAAATGACAGGTCTGCCTTTTGTATTTGCTGTATGGGTGAGCAAAAAAAACATGCCTGCTGAATTCATCCAAGCCTTTGACGAGGCAGTCGGCTTGGGTGTAAACAATCTTGATCAAGTAGTAGCTGAGATTGGCCTAATTGACATTGATCTTGAAACCTATTACAAGAAAAATATCTCCTATACATTTGATGAGCAAAAGAAGCAGGGAATGGACCTTTATTTAGAGAAAGTCCGACAACTGATTTAATTAATACCAAAGTCGCGCTTCCAATTTTTTCAAATAGGTTATAGTCGAAGCGGATAAAGGATTTCTTTTTTCTTTAGGGATTTTGACGAACACAGCATTCCAGCCTTTGCAGAAACCTATGATATCAAATTTAGATTTGATAAGGTATTCAACCGACCACATAAGGGTAGTTGAATAGAAATATATGATAGGTAAATATCTCCAGGCAACTTTCGATTTGTTTAACCATAACATTCTCATCTTCTCTTTATGAGGAGATCTGCCTTCTGGTGATTCTTTGTGTAGCATGACAATACTGTCGGTATAGACTATCTTATATCCTTTTGACAATAGTTTATAGCTCAGGTCATATTCTTCCATGCCGTAAAAAAAATCGACTGGATAGCCTCCCACAGCTTCCATGGCTTCTTTTTTTATAGCATGCGCTCCTCCAGCAAAATAATAGGTCTCAAAAAAATGAAGATCTTTTTTCTCTTCAAATTTTTTGTGAGGGAACGCATTGACTTGCATGCTTAATG
>JBDLUR010000083.1:0-6704 GCA_039805205.1 Bacteroidota bacterium | reverse complement strand
AATGCAAAAATACTCTCAAATTCAACCTTAAAAAACATATTTATTATGGCAATCAAGATTACAGATGAATGTATCAATTGCGGTGCTTGTGAACCAGAATGTCCAAATAATGCTATCTATGAAGGTGGTGTAGAATGGGCTGTAGCAGACGGTACCTCAGTAAAAGGTGCTTTCACATTAATGGATGGTGGTGTAATTGATGCAAATGCAAAGAATTCACCAATCAGCAACGATACCTATTATATCACTCCAAATAAATGTACTGAGTGTCAAGGATTTCATGAGGAGCCTCAATGTGCTGCTGTTTGTCCGGTTGATTGCTGTGTGCCTGATGAACTTTACCAGGAAACAGTAGAGGAATTGTTGCAGAAGAAGGAAAAGCTACATCTATAAACTAAAACCGCAATGTTAAAAAGGTGAGGGCATCCTATTGACCCTCACCTTTTTTATATATTTGTACTAATAATTTTACTCAAACAACCTACATGAACAAGCCTGTTATTGCTTTTGTGACTGGTGGATATTCTTCCGAAGCTGTTATTTCTTACAAGAGCGCCATTACAATTGAAAAAAACATTGATACGTCAAAGTTTGATGTATATAGAATTGACATTACACCAGATGCTTGGTTTCATCCAACAAGTTCAGGAGAAAAAGTTCCTGTAAAGAGGGATGATTTCACGTTAGAAATTAATGGTAACGTGATTAGATTTGATGCGATTTTTATTGGTATTCATGGTACTCCTGGTGAAGATGGTAAACTTCAAGGTTATTTTGATTTACTCAATTTGCCTTACACCTCATGCGATGCCACAACTTCTGCAATTACTTTTAATAAGCGTTATACCACAGCAGTTGCTGGGGCTTCTGGTTTTCATGTTGCAAAGTCAATACACTTATTCAAGGCAAATTTTAAAATTGAGGATGCAGAAAGTTGGGGTTTGAAATTTCCTGTATTTGTAAAGCCAAATAACGGAGGGTCAAGTATAGGAATGAGTAGGGTGAATGTTAAAGAGGAGCTTCAAGCAGCCATAGAAAAAGCCTTTAAAGAAGATGATCAGGTATTAATTGAAGAGTTTATAGCTGGAAGAGAGTTTACTATAGGGGTCTTTAAATCAAAGGGGGCTATTATTACTTTGCCTTTTACAGAGATTATAACTGAAAATGAATTTTTTGATTTCGAGGCCAAATACCAAGGTAAGTCTAAGGAAGTAACCCCTGCAGAATGTAGTCAGGATACTGCCGATAAAGTGAGAAAGGCTGCTGCAGGTATTTATAGCGTATTCAATTGCAATGGTGTGGTCAGAATGGATTTTATTTTTAATGATGCGGATAAGATGCCTTACTTGCTTGAAATCAATACTGTACCCGGACAAAGTGCAGCGAGTATTGTTCCTCAGCAAGTGGCTGCTATGGGTGTAAGTTTGACTGACTTCTATACTATTCTAATTGAGGAAGCTCTAGATACTGTAAAAAAATAAAGCAATGAATATTGAATTCATAACTAGAAGACCACTTTGGCAAAATATTCTTTTTGGCGTTGGTTTTTCTGTATTCATATTACTTGTTTTCCTTTTCATGTTGAACCAAATTACCAACCATGGAGAGTATCTGGTTGTGCCTGAAGTAAAGGGTAAAAATTATGTAGCTGTGCAAGAGGAATTAGAAAACCAAGGTTTTGAGGTTGTAATTCAGGATTCAATTTATGTAGACAGTATTCCTCCTAATGCTATCATCAAGCAGTTTCCCGAGCCTGAAGCAACAGTAAAAGTCAATAGGGTAATTTATCTTACTGTTAATTGTACAGTGCCGCCAACCATTGATATGCCCAACCTAATTGGTATGAGTTTTAGAAATGCATTGCTAGAGCTTCGCTCTTTGGGCTTGAAAATGGGAGATACAACATTTATACCCGATATCGCAAAAAATGCAGTCAAAGATCAACTTTCTGGAGGAATACAAATAAAGCCGGGATCACCTATTCAAATGGGTTCTCGTATTGATTTAGTTATTGGTTCGGGCTTAGGTGGCGGTGCAGTACCAGTGCCAGATCTATTCGGTCTCACTTATCCTGAAGCTAAGCTTGTCATGGAACTGAATGGAATAACGCCTGGTGTCATTTTATTGGATGACGGATTAGTTGATACTACCCTGGGTTTTATTTATTGGCAAAACCCTAATCCCTTTGATGATCAATTGAATCTAAATTTGATTAGACCTGGTCAGTTAATGGATATAAGAGTAAGTGCAGCGAAGCCAGAAAGAAAAATTGATACACTTCAAACTAAAAATCAATAAAATTGTTTTAATTATAACTTAATAACATGAAAACAATACAAGTTGCTGAATTAAACCAAAAGCTGCAAAATGGAGAACAACTTCATCTTGTTGATGTACGTGAGTCTTTTGAACACGATGAATTTAATATTGGAGGAATATTACTTCCTCTTGGTGAAATCAGGATGGGAGATACAGCAACGATTGATCATTTGAAAGATGAGGAAGTTTACCTGTACTGCAGAAGTGGTAATAGAAGTGGTCAAGCAGCGCTTATTTTAGAAACCATGGGCTTTAGTAATGTAACAAACGTAGTTGGCGGTATGCTTGCATGGCAAGACAATTTCGGAGTCTAATTCTTCTTTACTAACTGCATATTTTTTAAATCAGCCACTGATTTAGACAGCATAGTTTCAATAAGTTCTTTACTGAATTTTTCTACTGAACCTGGATTGATTGATTTGGTCTGTATAGACCAAATCAATGTTTCAGTTTTGGTATCAAATAAATTTCCCTCCATAAAATAGGTCTTATCAGTTACATAATATCCAGGGTCATAGGCATAGGGATACCAATAGGAATAAAATCCTCTGAATTGCAATCCATACCCTGGGAATGGTCCGTATAGCCCGTAAGTCCCAGGTATATACCTGGTTTCACTTTTTTTGTCTGTTAGTGTAATGGTGAAGATAAGGTCACATTCCAATCTGTTAATTTCTTTCATCATGAGCTCTCTGCTTGGTGGTGAAGGCTTTGAAAAAGAGGGTGGAAAATAATCCCAACTTCTTTCACTATCAAATCCATTTGCCTTTGCTGTTAACCACATTTCCTCTTCCAAATGAGTTCTTACATGTGGGTTGTTTACCAATGCAGCCAAAAAGATTTTATGGTAATTGGTTGAGGCTTTAAAATTGGGGTTGGTCCATGAATAAGTTATTTTATTTGTTGATGTACAGGCGTTTAGTAACAACAAAAGTATAATTAACCAATAGTATATCTTATGCATATCAATTGAGTTTGATATGCAACATACAAACTGAAGTTACCATTATGACAAATGGCACTTCAGTTATTCATGATAATGTATTTTTTAACAATAAAGCTATGCTACAAATTAATGTTAAGTCCAATCATTACATTTCTTTCCGCCATTGGGTAATAATAATTGTTGATAGACATTTGATTGTTGAATAAGTAGGAGAATGTGTAGCCGTTTGGCGCATATAGTTTATTCCAAATGTTGTTGACTTGAAACAATAATTCAATTGATGAGATTGATTTCGTTTTGAATATATGATTTACCATAATGTCTTGAACAAAGAAAGGTGCTAAGCTTCTGTCTATACGTGAAGTGTTATCTAAGTATTGTCTACTCACATATTTGCTGTTCAATCTTACCTCGGTTTGCTCAAATGGTTTATAGCTCAGCGTAGCATTCTCTACTATTGCAGGAGAAAAAGCAATAGTTGATGATGAATAGAAATTTGTTTTTTGGCCACCTGCATCATAGTCGTCGTAATATTCAGTAAAGTTTTTCACTTTGTTACTGCTAAGTGCAATGTTATTGAGGAATTGTATTTTTTCACTTATAATAAAATTTGACTCTATCTCTATACCTGCTCTATAACTTACGGGAATATTGGTTCTGGTATAAGCACCAACATCATTAATCTTTCCAGTTAATACCAATTGGTTTTTGTAATGCATGTAATAGGTGGTGATAGCCAATTTCATTTTTTTAGCATTTCTCTCAAAACCAATTTCAAGATCATTTAATGTCTCATGTTTCGGAATCTCTCTTGTACCAGCTTCAAAATCATCTCTGTTTGGTTCCTTGTTGGCAATTGCATATGAAGCAAAGAATGAATTGTTGTTTTTACTGTAACGAATTCCCACCTTCGGATTGAAAAACAGCCAATCTTGATTGTTGGCAAGATCAGGGTTGTTCCTAAATCCTTCAATGTCATATCTTACATTCCTGAGTTGAAGATCACCAAATACATGGAAGTCATTTATTTTTTTCAACCATTTCCCAAATAGATGTTGTTCTTGTTTCTTTGCATCTAAATCGTACCATTTATAATCTTTATCAATTGCTGCCTGAGACCAAATGATTTTCCCAAAATGGTTTCCGTCATAGTTACTTGCACCACCACCTAGAATGATTTCATTGTTTTTGTATTTTTTCTGAAAGCTGAAATTGGTACCAGTATATAGATTATCAAGCCAAAGTTGTCTAATTAAATCAGCTTCAGGTCTTGGATTACCGCCAATTGGACTTGGAAGAAAGCCATAGTCTATCAAATTCTGATTGGCCTTGTATTGTTCATAGTATCCATTTCCAGTTGTTGCAAAAACTGCAGCATTAAAGTCCCATTGACTATTTATTTTCTTGTTGTAGAAGAGTTGATAGTGGGTTTGTGTATAGTTGTCAGTCTCGTTTTCATAGGGGTCGCCAGGCTTTTCAGATCCCGCACTATTGAATTTTTTATTGGTTGACAATTGCTCTTCACTAACACCATACCAAGCTTGTCCCGTTTTCTCTTTCCCAGAAAAAACATTTAAGCGTAAAGATGATTTTTCTTTTATACTGGCAGCAGATACGTAGAAAGATTGAAGTTTACTTGATGATCTATCAATATATCCATCACTTGAAATATTGGATAGGCGAGCGTCTACCGTGTAGCGGCCATTGATGAGACCTGTTCCAGTTTTGATGGTGTTTTTAACTGTATTGAATGATCCTATGCTGTTGCTTAAAGTTGCATAGGCTTTTTCTTGAACTTCATTGGTCATGAGGTTGATGGTTGCTCCAAATGCACCCGGACCATTAGCACTTGTTCCAACACCTCTCTGAACCTGTATATTATTGGTTGAAGATAAGAAGTCGGGTAGGTTTACTAAAAATACACCCTGTGATTCTGCATCGTTGTAAGCAATTCCGTTCAGGGTAAAATTAATTCTGCTTGCATCTGTACCTCTTATTCGGATACCAGTATAACCAACGCCATTACCCGCATCTGAATTAACTACAGCTCCTGGTATCTGATTCAATAAAAAGGGAATATCCTGCCCTAGGTTATTCTTCTCTATATTCCTTTTGGTGATTAAATTCTGGGTAAAGGGATAGTTTTTTTCTGCTCTCACAGCCCTAATTTCAATAGGCTCCATGAGTTTTGTTTTGATGGTGTCAGTATGCTCAACTGTACTTTTGCCACCAATTGGTTCTTGCTGATTTGATTGAGAAAAACTGAGCGATGTGTAGGCAAGTAATAATGTGCCTAAAATTTGCTTTTTCATACTGTTTTTGTTTTTTGGTTTACAAAAACAGGAAAGGATGGAATAGCTGATTCGTCCTTCCCTGCGCAGGCATTATCCTGATCAGGTTCTACGGGTTTAATCTCAGCCTTGATGTTACTCAAAGCACCCCGGAACAACACAAAATTAGAATTAAGTGAGAAAATAAAAAATCTCTTTTCTTTTTTTGTGTAACTTATAATGGTTGAAAACGTTTGAATAGTGTAAACAAAACAGAAAATAAATGAAAAATATTTTAGTTCTCTCTTTCTTACTCGTAGCATTTAGTGGAATTGCTCAAGACAAGGTGATTTTTAATGACGAACATGTTGTGCTTAGAGATGTTCAGGATTTTCAATCAGTGGTGGTAAGGGGTCCTTTTAAAGTTTATTATTCATCTGATGCAGAGACTCAAGTAGCGGTGAGTGCTAAGGATAACGATTCTAGAGACCGTATAACAACTAAAGTAAGTGGTGGTACGCTTTATGTGTCGTTGGATGATAAAGGGGTTAAATGGTGGGGCGTAAACAAAGAGTTCAAAGTCTATATTACTGCTCCTAAATTGAACGCTTTAAATGTTTCAGGTGCAGTAAATTTTATTGTGGTTGATGTTTTAAGGTCAGCAAACCTCTCTTTAAGCCTTTCTGGAGCGAGTAATTTTTCAGGAAAAATTGATTGTGACGAAATAAAGGCAAACTTATCTGGTGCGTCTGATTGCAAGGTGGCTGGTTCAGCCCATAAACTTGGATTGGACTGTTCAGGGGCTAGTGGGTTCAAAGGGTCCGATTTGAAAGTGGACGAGGCAGACCTAGTAGCATCAGGGGCATCAAGTATAAAAATTCACGTAAATGAGTCGCTAAAAGCAAATGCATCAGGGGCAAGTAGTATTCAGTACAAAGGTTCACCAAAGATGTACAACCAAAGGGCTACGGGAGCCAGCAGCATCAAGCAGATGAACTAAAATTAGTCTTTTGAGGTCTAAATAGAAAAAAGCAACCTATCGGTTGCTTTTTTTAGTTGCGAAGGCTGGGATCGAACCAGCGACCTTCGGGTTATGAGCCCGACGAGCTACCGCTGCTCTACTTCGCGTTGCAAAACTACGTTTTTATCGCTTATGTTCAAAACAAATT
>JBDLUR010000082.1:0-3967 GCA_039805205.1 Bacteroidota bacterium | reverse complement strand
GAAACACCGTTTTTAACTTGGTCGCCAATTTTTACATTCACTTTTGTACCGAGGGGTAAAAGTAAATCAACCCTGCTGCCAAACTTGATAAAACCAAGTTCAGTATTTTGTTCTACCTGTTCATCAACCTTGGCATAATTCATTATTCTTTTCGCTAATGCACCTGCAATTTGTTTTACCAATACAGTCGCTTTGTTATTTTGAAGTACAATGCTGTGTCTTTCGTTTTCTGTAGATGATTTGGGGTCCCAGGCAACTAAGTATTTTCCTTTGTGGTATTTGCTGTACAAGACCTTTCCAGAAAAGGGATATCGGTTTACATGCACATTCGCTGGGCTCATAAACACTGATATCTGCAGCCTTTTTTCGTTGAAATATTCCGTGTCAAATGTTTCTTCAATTACAACCACCTTGCCATCTGCAGGAGATACAATGGCATTTTCATCGTAGGTGAAATTTCTAGCTGGAATTCTAAAGAAAGACACAATAAATAGCCAGAATGCTACAAGTATTATTGAAAGTATAGCATGAATAACCGGTAGGGTAGGGTTGATGTATTGTAATGATAGCACAATCAATATAAATACACCTGCACCAATTTTTGTAATTGTATTGTATCCTTCTTTGTGTATGGTCATTGTAAGGGGTTAAGGTGTAAAGTTAAGAAATCTGCTCGGCATCAAATGTTGATCTTCCTTTTTCTTGCAGCAACATGCCATTCGCCAACAACTTGGTTGTTTTCGATGGCAATTAATGTTTCATGGAGGGCTACAGTGGGACAAATATGATAAGGAATGCCGATGAGTATATCGCCTACTTTGTATTTGTCTGCTTCTTCAGTCTCCATCACCAAATGTTCTTCACTTTGTCCGACTGGCTTGAGATCAGTATTTGAGGGGAAATAAACTCTTTTCGTGATTTCATTTTCCGAAGCAACTGCTTTATGCCCAAGGTCTAAACAAACTCTATTGCTGCTAGGTTTTGAAATCACTCTGGTGATGATATGTACAGCTGGTGTGAAATGTTGTTCTGGACAAATTGAAGCGTAACCATGGTCCCAGAAAATATTTGTACCCGGACTGCATTCACGGTCCAGTTTTTTTGCATGAATAGAAAAACTGGGTGATCCTCCTGCAATAATCAATGGAAGTGCAAAGCCTTTCTGTTCAAGCTTTTCAGTAAATTGATACACTTGTTCAAATGCTTTATCACAAGCTAGCTCTCTTTCATGTGGATCAGCTTGTCTGTGTTGCCCATCATACACATGTAAGCCTGCAAAATTCAAATGAGAGGCCGACTGTAAGAATCCATACAATGCTATTGCAGCATCATTTGGAGCAATACCAGTTCTGTTCATCCCTACATTGATGTCGATGTATACATTTAAGCTTATAGCAGCATGAGCAAGGTTTAAATTTATTAGGCTGGCTTGTTCTAGATTGTCGACTATAGTTGAAAAAACTGTATCAGGATAGGTTGTGATGAGCTTAATTAATCTATCAATCTTTACACCAACAGGCTGATGAGCGAGTAAAACATCTTTTGCCTTATTGATGGCTAATAATTCAGCTTCTGCAATTGTGGCACATTTGAATTTGTATATGCCCTGTTCTTGCATCAACTGAATACCTTCAGCTGTTTTGTGTGTTTTGATATGCGGACGAAGTCGGTTTACACTCCCAGCCATTCTGATCATCTCAGTAATATTCTGACGTACCAAAGATGGATAAACTAGTAAAGAGGGAGAGTCGATCAGATCAAAATTCATGTTGGTAGTTAAAATTGGCTGGCAATATATATTTTTTGTTAGTTATGCAAGGACAAAACTACCTAGGGCTTCCTCAATTTCTTCAACAGTATTCAAGGTAACAAGCTGTGTTCTCAGTGGTTTGATATTGTTAATGCCTTTCAAATAATTGGCATAATGTCTTCTCATTTCAAAAATTCCCAGCTTTGGTCCTTTCCATTTTATAGATGCGTGCAAATGTTGTCTAATTACTTCTAATCGCTCTTCAAATGATGGTGGGGCTAGGTGCTCTCCAGTTGCGAAGTAATGTTTCACTTCTCTAAAGAACCAAGGGTAACCGATGGCTGCTCTGCCAATCATAATGCCATCAATACCATATCGATTTTTATACTCCAATGCTTTTTCAGGTGAATCAATATCGCCATTGCCGAAAATAGGAATATGCATTCTTGGATTATTTTTCACTTTGGCAATCCAGCTCCAATCAGCTTCACCTTTGTACAACTGACTTCTTGTTCTGCCATGAATGGCCAACGCCTGCAC
Source organism: Bacteroidota bacterium (assembly GCA_039805205.1). Classification (GTDB taxonomy): domain Bacteria; phylum Bacteroidota; class Bacteroidia; order Chitinophagales; family Chitinophagaceae; genus Pollutibacter. Next base: position 1,677 of record JBDLUR010000082.1, on the reverse strand, counting down.
GCCAATATCCTGTAAGCGTTCTGCTACTTCAAGTATATTGATGCTGTCAAAATCCCATCCTAGTCTTGTTTTGACTGTCACAGGGATGCTTGTTGATCTGATCACAGCTTTGGTAAGTCGCACCATTAAATCGATATCCTTTAAAACAGCTGCGCCTGCACCTTTGCAGACTACTTTTTTAACCGGACAACCAAAATTGATATCTAGTAAGTCGGGATTTACAGTTTCTACAATACCCGCACTGATAGCCATCGCTTCTTCATCACCACCAAAAATTTGAATGCCAACAGGACGCTCCTCGTCGAATATATCCAGTTTCTGTCTGCTCTTCAAAGCATCCCTGATTAATCCTTCAGTACTAATAAATTCTGTATACATCAAATCCGCCCCATTCTTTTTGCAAACTGCTCTAAAAGGGGGATCGCTTACGTCTTCCATCGGTGCCAATAGAAGAGGGAACTCAGGTAATTTTATGTTGCCTATCTTTATCATGCTATTCGTGCAAAGTTACAAAGAAGAAATATGGAACAGCAACAACAAAATAAGTTAGGATTGAATGAGAAATCAGGCTTATTTATTTTAATTGGTCTGATGGGGGTTGGGTTTGTGATTGGAGGGTTCTTGTCAATCACCATTTGGCAGTTGATGACAGGACAAGATATGGCTGATATGCAATTGTCGATGTCAAATCCTCAATTTGCCAATCCTGTCAGGGTGAGCCAGACCGTCTTATCTATTTGTATCTTTTTCCTACCCGCCATAATTGTGGCTAGAATGATGGATAAACAACCACTTGCTTATATAGGCCTACGCCAGCGCTCAAGTGTATTATCGTATTTACTAACTGTTGTGTTGATGTTGCTTACCATTGTCATTGGTGGTTCAATGGCTACACTCAATGAATTGATTCCACTTACACCTCAAATGGAATTGTATTTCAAGAGCATGGAAGAGGATTACATGAAACAAATTGAAGTGATGTCGCAAATGAGTGGATGGGGTGATTTTTTTGTTGCTCTATTAGTGATGGCGCTTGTGCCTGCTATTGTAGAGGAGGTTTTTTTCAGAGGTGGTTTTCAAAATTTAATGCACAGGTCTACTGGCAATTTTTGGGTTGCAGTAATTGTTACCTCCTTGTTGTTTAGTGCGATACATTTTTCATTTTATGGTTTTCTTACAAGGTTAACATTAAGTATTGTATTGGGTTTGCTTTATGCGGAAACACGCAATTTATGGATGCCTATTCTAGCGCATTTTATCAATAATGCGATTGGCGTAGGTGAAGTATTTTATTTGAGAAGTACCAACCAATCCATAGCTGATGGTGTTGGTGATAAGTTTCCCATTTGGTGGGGGATAATTGCGGTAGCAGCATTTGTTTTCTTGTATAAAAAGTTTCAAAAACAATTGTCGTATGGCGCTTGATAAAAAAGTGTTTGCAACAAGAACCAAGACTGCATTGATTTACGCAGTAGTTATGCTGACAGGATTGTTATGGAATGAATGGAGTTTTTTTATCCTCTTTTCAATTGTTCATTTTGGTTGTTGGCACGAATTCAATAAACTTTCGCAACTTATTGATCCAGCAACAAGAAATATCACGTTGTTAGATAAGTTTCATTTTCCGGTTATGGGGTGGGGATGGATATTGATGGCTGCTTCTGATCAATTGATGGT
>JBDLUR010000081.1:0-13392 GCA_039805205.1 Bacteroidota bacterium | reverse complement strand
AATGCGAAATCTTTAACTTCGCCGGTATGACAGAAAAGATATTAATACTCGACTTCGGATCACAATACACCCAGCTGATTGCAAGAGCTGTAAGAGAAGCAAATGTGTATTGTGAAATTGTTCCCTACCACAAGGAAATCGTTTACACCCCTGAACTCAAGGGTATTATTTTATCTGGTTCCCCATTTTCTGTCAACGATCCTAATGCTCCTTTGGTTGACATAAAAGCCATGGCTGCTCAAAGAAATGTACTAGGTATTTGTTATGGCGCACAGCTAACGGCAAAAGTGTTTGGCGGAAGAGTTGAACGTTCTGAAAAAAGAGAATACGGACGTGCAATTCTTCAGAAAAAAGTAGAACATACTTTATTAAATGATGTACCAGAATCCTCTCAGGTTTGGATGAGTCATGGTGATTCTATCTTGGAATTACCTGCTAACGCTGAGGTATTAGCTACCACCAATTCCATTCCTGTAGCGGCTTTTAAACTACATGAGCCTGGTTGTTTTGATATGCTTTGCATGCAATTCCACCCAGAAGTTTATCATTCTGAGTTTGGAAAGAAAATGATCCATAACTATTTGTTCCATGTTTGTGGATGTACCGGCGATTGGACACCTGCTCATTTTATCACTGATACAGTTGAAGCACTCAAACAAAAAATTGGAGACAAAAAAGTAGTAATGGCATTAAGTGGAGGCGTAGACTCTACTGTTGCTGCAACACTGATTCACAGAGCAATTGGCAATAACTTATTTGGCATCTTCGTAGATAACGGTGTTTTAAGAAAAGATGAATTTCATTCTGTTCTAAAAACCTATGAACAACTTGAGCTAAACGTTAAGGGTGTTGACGCAAGCGATACTTTCTACAATGCTTTGGCCGGATTAACCAATCCAGAAGAAAAAAGAAAAGCCATTGGCAAAACCTTCATTGACATATTCGACCAAGAGGCTCATTTACTCACTGATATTTCATTTTTGGGTCAGGGTACAATTTACCCAGACGTAATTGAAAGTGTTTCCGTTCACGGACCTTCAGTTACAATCAAATCACATCATAATGTAGGCGGTCTCCCAGATACAATGAAACTAGATTTGGTGGAACCACTCCGCTTCTTGTTCAAAGATGAAGTAAGAAAAGTAGGCTTGGAATTGGGTATACCACATGATTTACTCTACAGACACCCCTTCCCTGGTCCGGGTTTAGCAATTAGAATCCTTGGAGAAATCACAGCAGATAAAGTAAAACTCTTGCAAGAGGCTGATGCTATTTACATGAACGGTCTCAAAAAGCATGGCTTATACAACAAGGTTTGGCAAGCAGGTACAATTTTACTGCCAGTAAAATCTGTTGGTGTTATGGGCGATGAAAGAACCTATGAGTTCACCGTTGCCTTAAGGGCCGTAACATCAGTGGATGGAATGACAGCTGATTGGGCACATCTCCCCTATGAGTTCTTAGGTGAAATTTCTAATGAAATCATTAACCAAGTAAGGGGAATCAACCGGGTTGTTTACGATATCTCAAGCAAACCCCCAGCAACCATTGAATGGGAATAATGGATTAACTTTAATCCATGAACAAGTTTTTGCTGATTCTCGTTTTTCTGACTGGTTTTCATGCTTCAAAGGCACAGTTTGGTAAACGTACCATCAGAGTTGGTTTGCTTACATCATTGTATCTGGATCAACATTTTACAGATTCCCTTACACTGAAGTCTCCAAAGGACTTTCCTCGATTGGCCGTACCCGGACTTGAATTTTACGAAGGAGCATCCCTGGCGATTGATTCACTGAACAAAAACGGGATATCAGTCAAGATGCAAGTTTTCGATCTTCAAAGCGAAAATGGAAATATCAATCGACTGATACAAAATGCCACATTTGAGCAATTCGATATAATTATAGCTCAAGCAAGTGGCCCAGAAATCAATCAATTGGCACTCATAGCCAAAGAATTGAAAATACCCTTTGTTAATGCTACACATCCCAATGATCGAGGCATAAGAGATAACCCCTATTTCCTTATCGCCAACCCAACTTTGAACGCACATTTAGAATTTCTACAACAACAAATTTCAAATAAATGGTCATCCGCAAACATTATTTGGATAAGACGACAAAATGCAGTCGACAATAAACTTGAAGAGAGTTTTAAAGAAATTAATGGGAAAAAAGGAATCAAAAAAATTGCGTTCAACACAATTTCAGTTGGAGACCTTCCCACCATTCAAGAGATCAGTCCACTGATAGATACTACCAAAACAAATGTTTTCATCGCAGGAAGTCTTGACGACAAATTTGGGGTAAGTCTAGTCTCTGCCTTGAATAGCTACCCTAAAAAAGGCTTGTTGAACGTTGTAGGAATGCCCAACTGGGAAAACCTAAAAGAGATTCAACTATCTAAATTTGCTGGCTTACCGATCTACTTTTCTTCACCATTTTACATTTCACCCACGAACAGCTGGGCTAAAGAAATGGATGATCTTTTTAAAAATAATATTTATACAAAAGCTTCTTTATCAGCATTTAAGGGATTTGAACTCACGTATTACTTTGCATCAGTTTTTTCAAAACATGGCAGGGTTTATGTAGATGACCCAGCAGATGTTTTGTTCACGCCATTAAACGACCTAGCCTTTAAGGCTGTAAAAACAAAGGGCCCGGAGGGCCCTGTTGATTATTTCGAAAACAAAAAATTGTATTTACTAAGAAGGCTGAATGGTATTATCATCAGCCAATAGATTAGTCTACCCAATCAGCCACAAAAATGTTGGTATCTCTTGTTCCGCCATTGTTTCTGTTAGAGCAGAAAACAACTTTTTTACCATCTACACTAAACATTGGGAAGGCATCAAATCCTTTATCGCGACTAATTTTCTTCAGGTTAGCGCCATTTTCATCCATCGTATAGAGGTTAAAAGGAAATCCACGCTTATACTCATGGTTTGAGGCAAAGATGATTGTCTTGGAGTCAGGCATATAGGCAGGAGCCCAATTAGCTTGTCCGAGTTTACTCACCTGCTTTGCATTACTGCCATCTGCATTGGCAATCCAAACCTCCATTTGCGTTGGAGCCACTAAATTCTCAGCCAATAACTCTTTGTATTCTTTTATAGCTTCTGGAGTTGATGGTCGAGACGCGCGCCAGATGATTTTAGTACCATCAGGACTAAACCAAGCACCTCCATCATAACCAAGAACATTGGTAATTCTCTTGGTAGCACCAGTTTTAAGATCCATGGTATACAAATCAATGTCTCCGTCTCTAGTTGAAGTAAACAACATGGTTTTACCATCAGGTGAAATAGTTGCTTCAGCATCATAACCAGGGTGATCTGTCAACCGTTTGGTGATTTTACCATTCAAATCAGCCACAAAGATGTCGTATGAAGGATATAAAGGCCAGATGTATTTGTTACCGTATTTAGCTCTATCTGGTACTGGCGGACAAGCTTCATCAGACAAATGAGTAGAAGCATATACAACATGTTTGTTATCCTTTAAAAATGCTCCACAAGTGGTTCTACCCTTACCCGTACTTACCAATTGAGGTACAAATTTCTCACCTGGCTTTGTGGGCACTTTACCCACATAAATCTGATCACAAGGAATATTTTCTTTTGGATTGGTTTTTTGAAAAACCAACCATTTGCCATCAAAACTAAAATAGGCCTCTGCATTATCGCCTCCAAAGGTCAACTGCTGAATATTTCTAAAGTGAGGCTCATTTGCATACTGCAGACTATCCTGTGCAGATAAACTAAAATGAGTTAGTGCAAATGAAAGGACTGCGAAAATTGGCTTTTTAAGATTTTGGAACATAAGGGTATACTTTTTAAGATTTAACTCGGGCAAAGCTAGGTAATCGATATCCTGGATTTATCACCAAAATGTAATAAAAGCAGGCGAATTTGTAATTTTGCCCATGATTTCGCTACAAAAACGTTTTATTACGTCATTTATTTTATGCGCCTTCCTTATCTTTTCCTGTGGCGAAGGAAAAATTAGCCAGGAGATGGCTAAAACTAGCGACCCAAATGATTCCCTATCGTTACTGGCAAAACAATATCCTGATTCAATTCGACTGCAAATTATGCTCCAAGAAGCTATTTATACCAGTGGGGATACGCTTCAGGCACTGAAAAATCTTGAGCAGTTGATTGCACAATTTCCAAGCAACCAAGAATTGAATAATGCGATAGCGGTTATTCATTTACAAAAAGGAGATACAGCTTCAGCCATAACTTCTCTTTTACTGTCCCTCGCGGCTAACCAAAATCAACCTGATATAGAATTTGAGTTGGCCTTTCTTGAAGCTGCTAGAAAAAACAAGACCGCCTTACAGATTGCCGATCGCATGATTAACAGATACGCAGAAAGAGATATACAGGCAAAAGGACATTTTGCAAAAGGTATCTATTTCGCAAATGTTTCTCAACCTAAACTAGCCATACAAGAACTTGACTCTTCCATCATCAAAAACTTTACCCTGATTGATGCATATATTGAAAAAGGGATTTTACAATTAGAAAATGGAGAAGCATCCAATACAATTGCTACGCTGTCAAAAGCTGTTGCATTGGACAAAAACAATGCAGATATCTTATTTTGGCTAGGTAAAGCCTATCAAGAAAAAAAGGAGTTTAATCAAGCATTACTTTATTTTAGCGAAACAATAAAAATTGACCCTACCAATAAAGCTGCTCAACAAGCAATTGAAGAATTAAAAAAATAATATCCCCATGGCAATAATTGCACCTTCCCTACTTTCAGCAAACTTTTTGAGATTGGAACAAGATTGTGAAATGCTTAATTCCTCAGAGGCAGAATGGTTCCACCTTGATGTAATGGATGGAAGATTTGTACCGAACATAAGCTTTGGGCTTCCTGTAATAGCTGCAATTAGAAAAGCTACAAAGAAAGTTTGTGATGTGCACTTAATGATTGAAGACCCTGGACAGTACGCACAAGTCTTTAAAGATGCAGGCGCTGATGTACTTACTGTTCATGTAGAAGCCTGCAGACATTTGCACAGAAACATCCAACAAATAAAGGCTTTGGGCATGAAGGCTGGTGTTGCTTTGAACCCACACACACCTATTTCTTCTATAGAAGAAATAATTGCTGATGTAGATTTAATATGTGTAATGTCGGTTAATCCAGGATTTGGGGGACAAAAATTCATCCCTGCAACGCTTGCAAAAATTAAACAACTGAAGGCGCTGATCACAGCAAAAAAATCTTCAGCTTTAATTGAAGTAGATGGTGGAGTTACACTTGAAAATGCAAGCAGCATTATCCAAGCTGGCGCAGATGTTTTGGTAGCAGGTAATACCGTATTTGCCTCTAGTTCTCCAATAGAGACTATTAAGCAACTAAAATCAATTTGTTAACAGAATATTAGCCAGCTCCTTACAACCAGTTTACCCACAGAGTGTTGATAATTAAGTTCATGATAATTCATCGCCAAAAGATTAAATTTGGTTAGAACGAAACCCATGACCCATTAACACCTAAAATCCGTTGCTTTGACAGAAACCATCATCAACCTAGACTCCGTAAATCCAATAGAATTTTTTGGAGTCAACAATGGCAAATTAGATTTACTGAAGAAACGATTTCCCTTATTAAAAATTCTTAGCAGAGGAACTCAAATCAAACTTAGTGGCTCAACGGAACAAATTGAAGCAGCTAAGGAAAAGATTGAAACCTTGGTTCAATACCTCCAGCGAAATGGAAATGTAAGCCATAATTATTTCGAACAAATTTTGGGAGGCGATGATGTAGAGACAGTAGATCATTTCGTTGAGAAAAATCCCCATGATGTTTTAGTGTTTGGCCCTAATGGAAAATCAGTGAGAGCCAGAACACAGAACCAAAAAAAGTTAGTGAATGCAGCAGACAAAAATGACATCATTTTTGCAATTGGTCCTGCTGGTACGGGTAAAACCTATACTGCTGTTGCTTTAGCCGTGAGGGCATTAAAAAATAAGTCTGTTAAGAAAATTATCTTAACACGTCCGGCAGTTGAAGCAGGTGAAAGTCTCGGTTTTCTTCCAGGTGATCTCAAAGAAAAAATTGACCCTTACTTAAGACCCTTATATGACGCTTTGGATGATATGATTCCAGCCGACAAACTAGGGTATTACATGACGACTAGGGTTATTGAAATTGCGCCACTAGCTTATATGAGAGGCAGAACCTTAGATAATGCCTTTATTATCTTAGATGAAGCACAGAACACCACTGATCTTCAGATAAAAATGTTTTTAACCAGGATTGGCGCTAATGCAAAGGCCATTATTACAGGCGACTTGAGTCAAATTGATTTGCCTAAAAACCAAAAAAGTGGTTTAGAAAAAGCTACCCGTATTTTAAAAAACATTGATGGTATAGGCCATATAGAATTAGACGAAGAAGATGTAGTAAGACACAGGCTTGTAAAGGCTATAATTAGAGCTTATGACAAAGAAAAAGATCAATACAATGGACCACAATAAAAAATATATCAAGTACTTGTTGGGTTTATGCCTGATAAGTTTGCTTTTCGCTTGCGACACTCCAGAAGGATTCAAAGAGCCTGAAGACCCATTAGATGCTGGAAGAGAGTTTGTAAGAGCAGTATTAGATGGAGATTATGAAAAAGCAAACTTATATCTATTGAAAGACCCAGAAGATCAGGAACTTTTCAATAGGTACCAGACTTATATGAAGAAGACACCAAGAAAAGAATTACTTCAGTTAAAATCATCATCTATTGTAATCAATAAAGTTGACGCATTAAGTGATAGTGTAACGCTGATTAATTATTCAAATTCATACACCATGAAACCTACTGATCTAAAAGTGATCAAAGAAGGAAAATCGTGGAAAGTTGATTTCAGCTATACCTTCTCAGGTAACTTACCATTGGAATGATTGATATAAAAAATATATCACTTGTTGTTCTAGGAAGTGCAACAGGAGGCACCTTACGCTACCTGATATCCTTGTTTTTTCTCGCAAAGGGATTAAATAAATTCCCATGGGCTACTTTATCTGTTAATCTTATAGGCTGTTTTATAATCGGGATCATTTATGCCGTAATTGAAAAATCAAATCAAGGAGAAAATATTAGGCTATTGCTAGCAACAGGGTTTTGTGGTGGATTCACTACTTTTTCTGCATTTGCAATAGAGAATCTACAACTATTAAAGCTAGAAGCTACAACAACTGCAATTTTTTACATAGCATTATCAGTTGTGCTTGGTATATTACTATCCTTTGTAGGATATTTTTTATTTAAATAACGTGATGAAGTCAAATAAAATCACCATGGAAATATTTCTTTATCTGCTCATTATTGGGCTTGCAGCAGGATTTATGGGTGGCCTAGTGGGCATTGGCGGAGGCGTAATCATTGTTCCTGCTTTGGTCATGATACTTGGCATGAGCCAACATCAAGCTCAAGGCACTTCTTTGATGATGATCCTATTCCCTGTAGGCATTTTAGGCGTAATAAATTATTATAAGCAAGGACATGTTGATATTAAGTATGCTGGATTATTGGCTGTCGGCTTCTTTGTAGGCAGTTTTCTAGGAAGTAAATATTCGCTCAGTTTACCACAACTTACCATTAAAAGAATTTTTGCTGTAGTGATGATGCTTTTGGCCTTGAAGATTTTAATTATCGATAAAAAATAATATGGATTTTTTTGATTGTAGCATCCTATAATCAAAACAGCTGTTAATTGACGCCTTCAATAGAACAATATTCCGATGCTACCCTATTGGACCTTTATAAAAAAGATAAAGACACCAAGTGGATCGGCTATTTATTTGAAAGATATACCCTACTAGTTTTTGGTGTATGCATGAAATACTTGAAACAGGTAAATGATGCAAAAGATGCTACACAACAAGTTTTTGAAAAAGCATTTGGGGAAGTGAATAAGTATGAGGTAACTTATTTCAAGAGCTGGATTTACAGCATTGCCAGAAATCACTGCCTTATGCAACTAAGAGGCAAAGGGCAACAAACAGTGTTCATGGAGTCACTACCAGAAGACCTGGGAGGCGATTTTACTAGCCAAGAACATTTGGACGAAAAAGAGAATGTTCTTGAACAAAAAATTGAAACCTTAGGTAATGCCATACAACATTTAAACCCGGAACAAAAATCATGTATTGACCTATTCTATCTTCAAAAATTATCTTACAGAGAGATAGAAGAAAAAACAGGATTTAGTTTTCAGCAAGTCAAGAGTCATATTCAAAATGGAAAACGTAATCTTAGAATTTATTTAGAGCAACAACTAAAAGCACCTGGTCATGAATAAACACACACCCCAACATAAAGATTTTCGTTCTGGGGGGCCATCGGTTCTTCACTATTTGAACAACACATTGTCGTCAGAAGAAATAAGAAAAATAGAAGAGCGTCTTTCTGAAGACGAAATGTTAGTTGACGCTATTGAGGGTCTTAGACAAATAGATGTGAATGAAGCAGCTAAGATAGACCTACACCTGAAAAATTACATCAAGCATAAAGTCGTAAAAAAAGGCATATCCATTAAACAGATTGGCTTTCCCTCTTGGCTTTTAACATCATTAATCATCCTATTGCTTTTAGTTTCAATAGGATACTTCGTCATCACAAAATTACTAAGCTAAACTAGTCAGCTGCTTTCAACTCACTCCTATTGGTATTGGATATATAGCGGAATTGGTTTCAATGCCAACAATTCTTTGATTGTTAATAGACGATGCGGCGCCTCTTTCAAATCATTTTTATAAAATAATTTGAACCCTGTAAACTGCACAGGCTCTCGGTGTGCAAATAGCTTATAGGTATTTATTTTTCTTGCTGGAGAACCCCAGCCATCCATATCAATCACATATTGAACTTCTGGTATAATTTTTATTTGCTTGTAGTCTTTCATCATACCTTGAGTAAAACGATGCACCACAAGAATCTTAGGAGGTAAATCATATTTTTTCACAAGATTAGCCAAGTAGTCAGCAGCATAATTGATATCAGCAGCATCAAAACTACCAATTACAGAACCCGGTTTTTGTCCCCCTTTCATTGAAAACTCTGGATCAATACCCAAATGCACCCTTGGATGTTTTAGGTATTTTTCAATAACAGGAATTTCTTCTTTAAGATTGCTCAACCCCACTTGAATATCTAGAAAAACAATTGCATTGATCTCCTCTGCCATTGCCATTACCTTATCTATTTCTGAATTAGGCATTCTAAGTCTGTACTTTCCTGCTGATCCTGGCGAACCTTGAGCAGTTGTAACAATATAATGTAAAGCAGGTACAACGGGTGTTGACGGATCTGCTTTTTCCCATGCACTTACTTCTTGTTTGAGTCGAGCAAACATTTGCTTTTTAGGAAGTTCACCTAAAATACCCATTCGGGTTGAATACAGATTTCCATAATAGGCGATAACCCTGCTGAAAGGAAGTATAGCACCTACTTTTGGATATTGACCTGAAAACTTCCACTTACCTGTACTATCTCCATTGGCCATAGCTTTCATCCTACTTGCATAGTCATTTGAGTCGAGAACAGGCTTTACCGGTTCCTCTGTTGGTCCATTTTTTGAAACGGTTTTTTCTGGATCGCTTTGTGCAGTGCTACAGGCAGATAAGGTTAGAAAGAAAAATAAACAGTAAACAAAAGGTTTAAGGAACATGAATGGGGATTTCAACATTTATAATTATTTATTCAATTCAGTAATTACTTTCTTCACATCTTCATTAGTCTTTAACTTCAGTTTGTTATCACGGATAACAGCAACAATCTTGTCTTTATAATCAGGCAGGCCTTCAACGAGTGAAGATTCAGAACGCTTGATTTTTATCATTTTACCAAATGCAACGTCATACACATAAAGTTCTTCGTTCTCAGTAAATACCTTTTTCGACTGTCCGCCATAACGGTATGAATCTGCTAAATAGGTGAAGCGATAGGTAACAAATTGAAACTTTGCTCCATCTTCTAGTACTTCATAAAATGTTTCTTTGAGCAAACGACCATTGACAGGATATCCTGATCTGAAATGGACTTCCTTCTTCCCACTGCCAGATGAATAATTCATCCTAAAGCTCATGATAGGATCGTTAAATAAAAACATTTCACCCTCACGATTAAAATACAACTCGTTTTTCTCCAAGTTAAATTTCAAATCAAGGTTCTGAGCAACTGCACCATCTTTGAAATAAACTGTCCCTTTACCCCAATCTTGGTTAAGTAATGGTGACCCCTCGATATTTGAAGCATCGGGGTTGGTAAAAGGCTTACCCCTAATGTTATAGGCCTCGACAAAGAAATTGGTAGAAACACTGCTAGAGACCGACTGTCCTGTTGCATTTACAGCCAGAAAAATCATTAATGCAGTAAGCCGATTCGCTGGGGTTAGAACAAGTTTCATATAAAACGCTTGAAGCATAAAAATACCAAAGAAATTGCAACAAGAAGCTTAAAATAAGTGCTTGGTAATAATTAAACTACCTTTGTTAAAACATTAATATTTCAAGATTGGATTTCTCATCATTTAATTTTCACGAATCGCTCACAGAGAGCCTCGCCGCAAGTGGATACCAAAAGCCAACCCCTATTCAGGAAAAAGCAATTCCGGTCATTTTGGAAGGAAAGGATATAATCGCTTCTGCACAAACAGGAACTGGAAAAACAGCGGCTTTTCTATTGCCAATACTGCACAAATTATTATCAGAAGATAAGAGTGATGATGATGTTCATGCGTTGATTCTGGTGCCAACAAGAGAACTTGCTATTCAAATAAGCAGCCACCTTGATGGACTGACCTATTTTACTTCACTGAGTTCGATAGCAGTTTATGGTGGTGGTGATGGTGGAAGTTTTGTTCAAGAGAAACAGGCTTTATCAAGAGGAGTTGATATTGTTGTGGCAACACCTGGTAAGATCATTGCTCATTTAAACATGGGTTATGTAAAGATGAAGGCCCTTAAATATTTGATTCTAGACGAAGCTGATCGTATGCTGGACATGGGCTTTTATGATGACATCATGAGAATCATTTCTCAATTACCTGCTCAACGTCAGACCATACTTTTCTCAGCAACCATGCCTCCCAAGATGTTGCAACTGGCTAAAACGATTCTCATCAATCCGGTGGAAGTTAGCATTGCACTATCCAAACCACCTGAATCAATCAATCAACAAGTCTATTGGGTTTTTGATGGACAGAAAATACCATTAATACAACATATTCTAGGCGAACAACCTTATAAATCAGTTTTGATTTTTTGCTCTAGAAAGCAAACAGTCAAACAATTGACAGCACAGTTACAGAGAAGAGGCTATGATGCCAAAGAAATTCATTCCGACTTAGACCAGTCACAAAGGGAGGAAGTATTACAGGGCTTTGCGTCTAAAAGATTACCCATCTTGGTTGCAACGGATATATTAAGTCGCGGTATAGACATCGATCAAATTGAACTCGTCATCAACTACGACGTACCGCCAGATGGAGAAGATTACGTACACAGAATTGGACGTACAGCAAGAGCAGCAACAAAAGGAGCAGCCATCACTTTGGTGAACCAAGAAGATTTTATAAAGTTCAGAAGAATTGAAAAACTGATTGGAAAAGAAATTGAAAAGGCAGTCGTTCCGACTGCCTTAGGAGAGACTCCTCAATTTCAACAACATCGCTCTAACACAAAATCAAAATCTGTATCGGGCAATAAAAAAATCATCAAACTCAATCGTTCCGAAACACCACCACCCCATCAAAAACATCAACCATAACTTTTTTGGTGCGATCAACTTCCCCAGCAAGTATCTTCTTTGAAAGTTGATTAACGATTTCTTTTTGAATCAACCGCTTTAAAGGTCGTGCTCCAAATTGTGGATCAAACCCATGTTCTGCAAGAAAGTCAACTGCATAGGTTGAGAATTCTAAGTTGATACCTGATGACTGCACCAGAGATTTCAAACCTTTTAATTGTACTTCAATAATCTGTCTTACATCCTTTCTGCTTAAAGGTTGGAACATGATGATCTCATCAACCCTGTTCAAAAACTCTGGTCTGATGGTTTGTTTCAACAAAGCCATAACATCAATCTTGGCTTTTTCTGCAGCAGCATCAATTGATTCAGGTTTTACATTTTCAAATGCTTCTTGAATAAGGTGACTACCAATATTACTGGTCATTATTATTATTGTGTTCTTGAAATTCACAACCCTTCCTTTGTTATCGGTCAATCTACCATCATCCAATACTTGCAACAAAACATTCCAAACATCAGGATGTGCTTTCTCAATTTCATCTAACAAAACAACACTATAAGGTTTTCTACGGACTGCCTCTGTAAGCTGACCACCTTCATCATATCCCACATAGCCCGGAGGAGCACCTACCAATCTTGAAACCGTATGTTTCTCCTGGTATTCACTCATGTCTATGCGCGTCATCATATTTTCATCATCAAACAAATACGCAGCTAATGTTTTTGCCAACTCAGTCTTACCTACACCTGTTGTACCTAGAAAAATAAATGAACCAATTGGCTTCTTCGGATCTTGCAATCCAGCCCTGCTTCTTCTAATGGCATCTGCAACGGCTATAATTGCTTCTTCCTGACCAACAACACGTTCATGCAAATGCTCCTCCAGCTGCAACAGTTTCTCTCTGTCACTCTGCAACATTTTTGATACTGGTATCCCAGTTGCTTTAGCCACTTGTTCAGCTATATCTTCAGCATCTACCTCTTCTTTGAGCAACCTAGTCTCCGTAGTATTTTCTAATTCTTTAGAAAGTGTTGCAATCAACTCTTCTTTTTCTTTGATTTTACCATAGCGGATTTCTGCTACAGTTCCATAATCTCCTTCACGTTCTGCTTTTTCGGCTTGCAACTTTAATCGCTCAATTTCTGATTTTGCCTGTTGTACTTTTTCTACCCATTCTTTCTCCTCTTTCCATTTAGACTTCAGCGTATCACGTTCTACAGCCAGATTAGCAATCTCAGTATTGAGATCTTTCATTTTAACTTCATCGTTCTCACGCTTGATAGCTTCTCTTTCAATTTCAAGCTGCCTGATGAGCCTTTCTAACTTGTCTAACTCTTCAGGCATGGAATTCATTTCCAGACGAAGTTTTGCTGCACTTTCATCAATTAAGTCGATTGCCTTGTCAGGAAGAAAACGATCACTGATGTAGCGATGTGATAATTCTACTGCAGCGATAATCGCTTCGTCTTTTATTCTTACATGATGATGTGTTTCATATCGATCTTTGATTCCTCTTAAGATGGAAATTGCATCTTCTACAGTCGGCTCATCAATTACAACTTTCTGAAACCTTCTTTCTAGTGCCTTATCTTTCTCAAAATATTTCTGGTATTCGTTTA
>JBDLUR010000080.1:0-6993 GCA_039805205.1 Bacteroidota bacterium | reverse complement strand
AATCTTGGTTATAGGTTTCAAGCCAAAGGAAACGCCTACAGGATGTCTAATGCAGCGCCTAGTATATCTTTTAGTGTAGAAAGGACTTTTTTCAATACATTTAGGAAATGAAATTTGGTTTAGGCGTTTTGTATAGCATTTGCAGTTTTATTGGTGGATTATTCACCAAAAAGGAATGTTGCAAATAAGCATCTAAATCTTGTATTGAAACATCTTCTGTCATGTTGAACGCGATTATCCGCTTTTCGGTTAGAAATAAATTAGTAATTGGACTCTTTACATTGGCCTGGATCATTTGGGGAACCATTCAATTGATCAATCTTCCAGTTGACGCACTTCCAGATATTACCTCTAATCAGGTTCAGGTAATTACTGTTTCGCCAACTTTAGGTTCTTTGGAAGTTGAACGATTGATTAGTTTTCCCATAGAACAGGCATCCTCTAATATTCCTGGTATAAAAGAAATTAGATCAATTTCTAGATTTGGTCTTTCGGTTGTTACTATTGTTTTTGAAGATGATCGAGACATCTATTGGTGCCGACAACAAGTGAGTGAACGAATGGCCATGGTGAAGGATGAGATACCTAAAGAAGCTGGTTCTCCTGAACTAGCCCCTGTTACAACCGGCTTAGGTGAAATTTATCAATATGTAGTCAAGCCAAAAAAAGGGTATGAGCAACAGTATGATTTAACTGAATTGAGAACAATTCAAGATTGGATCATCAGGCGACAATTGATGGGAACTCCAGGGGTAGCCGACGTGAGTAGTTTTGGGGGTAAGCTTAAGCAATATGAAGTAGCTGTTGATCCTTCTAAAATGAGAAGTCTCGGTATTTCACTAACTGATGTTTTTAATGCACTAGAAAAAAACAACCAGAATTCAGGTGCTGCTTATATAGAGAAAGGTCCAAGCTTATTGTTTATACGCACTGAAGGTTTAGCTAAAAGTATTGAAGAGATCAAGACTATTTATTTGTCAAAGTCATCTGCAGGAACTCCTATTTATATTAGAGATGTTGCTGATGTGAGGATAGGGAGTCCTATTCGATATGGGGCCTTAACCTTTGAAGATCAAGGTGAAGTTTCCGGTGCAGTTGTCCTTATGTTAAAAGGAGAGAATGCTTCCCAGGTGATACAGGGTATTGAAAAAAGGATGAAGCAAATTGAAAAGACCTTACCAGAAGGGGTAGAGGTAAAGACCTTTTTGAACAGGACGAAGATGGTAGGTCGCACTTTGAATACGGTGAAGACTAACCTTTTGGAAGGAGCATTGATTGTGCTATTGGTTCTTGTATTCTTCTTAGGTAACCTTAGAGCAGGGTTGATAGTCGCTTCTGTAATTCCGCTTGCCATGCTTTTTGCAGTGGGCATGATGAATCTATTTGGAGTATCTGGTAATTTGATGAGTTTGGGTGCATTAGATTTTGGATTGATTGTAGATGGCGCAGTTATAATTGTAGAGGCGGTACTCCATCGATTGCATACTAAAAATAAAGGACTACTTAAGCTGACATCAACAGAGATGAATGATACGGTTGAAAAGGCTGCTGGAAAAATGATGAATGCAGCGGTATTCGGACAAATAATTATCCTTATCGTTTACATTCCTATCTTATCCTTATCAGGAATTGAAGGTAAAATGTTTAAACCCATGGCACAAACTGTAGCTTTTGCGTTAGTTGGTGCATTTATTCTATCACTTACTTATGTCCCCATGATTACTAGTCTTGGATTAAGTAAGAACCTGTCTGGAAAAGAAAATATTTCCGACCGTATGATGGGCTCACTTCAATTGAGCTTCAAGAAAGTGTTGTCTAAATTTTTACTCCATCCTGCTAAAGTGATATCTATTTCTTTAGTATTATTTGTTCTTTCTCTAGTTGTTGCATCTTCATTGGGAGGTGAATTTATACCTGAACTAGAAGAGGGTGATTTTGCAATTGATGCAAGACTGATGACAGGCAGTAGTTTACAAGAGACAGTTGATGCAACTACCAAGGCTGTTACCGCATTAAAAAAATTCCCAGAAGTCAAAAGTGTTGTTACGCGTATTGGAGCAAGTGAAATTCCTACAGATCCAATGCCCATTGAAATGACGGATATTATTGTGAATTTGAAGGATAAAAGCGAGTGGACCAGTGCAGATAGTTATGACGAGTTGGCCAATAAGATGAGTGCTGCTTTAGGACAGGTACCTGGATTAACAGGCGGTTTTCAATATCCAGTCCAAATGAGGTTTAACGAGCTTATAGCAGGGGCAAAGCAGGATGTGGTTTGTAAAATTTTTGGTGAAAATCTGGACACCCTTGCACATTACGCTGCTGCTTTTGAGAAGGTTATCCATACTGTAGAAGGAGCTAAAGATATTTTTGCAGAAAGGGTGACTGGTTTGCCACAAGTTGTAATTAAATATAAAAAACAGGCAATAGCTTCATATGGCTTAAATATTACTGATGTAAACAGGATGTTGAGGGCGTCATTTGCTGGAGAGGTTGCTGGTCAAATCTATGAAAATGAAAGAAGATTTGATTTGGTAATAAGATTGAATAAAGAGAATAGAGATGATTTGACAGATCTGACACAACTTATGCTGACTTCTGTTGATGGTAGAAGTATACCATTAAATCAAGTTGCCGAAGTGGTTATTGAAGAAGGTCCAAATCAAGTACAGCGTGAAGATGCAAAAAGAAGAATTTCAGTAGCCTTTAATGTACGAGATAGAGATGTGCAATCTGTAGTAGAAGAGGTGCAGTCTAAAATCGATAAACAAGTAAAACTGCCTCCAGGGTATTATGTACAATTTGGCGGACAATTCGAAAATCTTTCAGAAGCAAAAAATAGATTGATGATTGCTGTACCACTAGCATTATTGCTCATCTTGCTTATCCTTTATTTCTCCTTTGGATCAATTCGTTACGGGTTGTTGATTTATTCAGCAATTCCACTCTCAGCCATTGGCGGAATTGTATTTCTTTGGTTAAGGGACATGCCATTTAGTATCTCTGCCGGTATTGGTTTCATTGCTTTATTCGGTGTTGCTGTGTTAAATGGTATTGTACTCATCAGCGAGTTCAATAGCCTTAAATTGAAGCAAGACAATAACTTGAATGTAGATGAGATAGCACTTGAAGGAACTGTTTCAAGGCTTCGTCCAGTATTGATGACTGCAGCAGTTGCCTCACTTGGCTTCTTGCCCATGGCTTTAAGTACAAGCTCCGGAGCGGAAGTACAGCGTCCCCTTGCCACGGTAGTTATAGGGGGATTGATTTCTGCAACCTTATTAACGCTTTTTGTATTGCCTGTTTTGTATGTTTGGGTTGAAAAGCGAAAGCTTAAAAAAGTCAAAGCGGCTTCGCTATTACCTGTCTTTTTATTACTTCCTTTCTTGGGAATGACACAAGCCAAGGAAGTGTTGTTGCCTCTAGACTCAATTTTATTATTCGCAGACAACAATGCAGCAGTATTAAAAATTGCTTCTAAACGTATTGAGCAAACTGTAGTATTAAAAAATCGTCCTGCTCAGCTATCAAATACTTCTCTAGGATTCGAGTATGGAAAAATCAATAGTGCCTTTAATGACACAAGGTTTTATTTTAATCAAGGGGTTGATTTACCTGTGGTCTATAAAAGACAAAAAGATCTTTTTCAAAAAAATGTAGATCTTGAAAATGCAAACAGTAGTTTGGATAGAGCGGGGCTTCATTTGAAAGTTCGTCAGTTGTGCTATCAGATTATGGATTTAGAGCGGAGAGCACAAATTTTAGATGAAATTGAATCTAATTTTAATGAGTGGAAGAGGGTTGCTCTTATGCAACAACAGCAAGGCGAGATTAATAAGAGTATATTCAATGCTATTGAATTACAATTTCAGCAAATTAGAATGCAAAAAATGCAATTGATTGCTGATAGAGTGTTAATCCTTCAGGACCTTAAACAGAATATCAATGCTAATGATCTACTTGTTCCAAAACTTGAAAAAATAAACACTGTTGAGGTTCCAAATTCTTTTCCTGACTTTAGCAATCACCCATCTTTACAAGTATTGGATGCGATTGTTCAAGAGCGAAAAGCAGCGTACAGTTTGAGTAGGACTTCATTATTGCCCAATTTTAATTTAGGGTATAGTAATCAGTCCATTATCGGATGGCAGTCGCCTGATGGTGTTGCTCAAAGATATTATGGCAGTAGTAATAGATTTGGTATTTTTCAATTAGGACTAGGAGTTCCTATTTTTAATGGTGCTTCAAAGGCAAAGATTAAAGCTGCTTCTATAGAAAAAGAAATTGCTGAAATTGAGCGAACACAGCAGAAAGAACTTTTGGATATTGAGTATGCTAAACTTTTATCAAGTTATATTCAACATAAACAATCAATGCAATATTATGAGCGTGAAGGGTTGAAGTTAGCAGAAGAAATGCGTGAACAAGCAACTATTCGCTTGAAAGCAGGAGATATGTCTTATGCAGAATGGGCATTATTGGTAGGCCAGTCCTTACAGATTAAAATTGCTTATGCAACGGAAATCCATCAACTGCAAAACATACTAGCAAATTATTATTACTTAACTGAAAAAAAATGACCATGAAACTGAAGGTGATGTTGTTAATGGTTTGTGCTACTGTTTTATATGCTTGTTCCTCAAAAACTATTGAAGTTGAGGCAGAGGGAGAACAAATCTCGGCAGATGAGATTCAATTGAATGATGAACAATTAAAATCTTTATCTCTACAGTTGGGCTCTACCACAACGCAAAAAATGAGTTCAGCTATACAGCTTCAGGGTAAAATAGATCTTCCTCCACAGAATATGGTTTCAGTGAACTTTCCATTGGGAGGGTACCTTCGTAATACAAAGCTCATTCCTGGTATGCAAGTCAGGAAAGGAGATGTTATAGCACTCATAGAAGATCAGTCGATTGTCCAACTCCAGCAGGATTATTTATCTGCTAAAGCGAAGATGGACCTGGTTAAACAAGAATTAGAACGCCAGCAAACATTATTTAATGCAAATGCAGGGACTTCTAAAGCATATCAACTTGCAGAAGCAGAAATGAAGATGCAATCGGTCTTGGTTAAGTCCTTATCTGAAAAATTAAAACTAATTGGTATCGATCCAGCGGGTTTGAACGAAAACAATATAAGCGGACAATTACCTATTCGCTCTACAATCAATGGATATGTATCGAAAGTCAACGTCAATATTGGTAAGTATGTGCAGCCAACTGAAACTATGTTTGAATTAATTGATCCAGATGATATACATGCTGCTTTAACCATTTTTGAAAAGGACCTGCCTTACATCAAAATTGGTAATACGGTGAACATTCATTTTATGGATGACAATGAAAAACAGTATCCTGCTCAAGTCATACTTGTAAATAAAGGTATTGATGAGGATAGGACTGCCACAGCCCATTGTCATTTTTCAGTACATCCTACTCAACTCTATCCAGGTATGTTGATACAGGCCGAAGTTGCTGTTTCAAACAAGGAAGTAAATGTTCTGCCTGATGAAGCCATTGTGCGTTCAGGTAGCCAGCAGTTTATTTTTTATAAAAAAGCAAATAAAAAGTTTGCCATGTTGCCCGTAACAACCGGGTTAAGCAGCAATGGAAAGACAGAAATTGTTGCTGGTTTAGCTAATGTTCCACAAAACAGTATTGTCTTGAATAATGCCTACCAGTTATTGGGTGTTTTGAAGAATACAGAAGAAGAGGAATAAAATTTAAGTTTAGTCTCTATAGTCTTCTCTAACGGGACTAAATACGTCAATTAAAGTACAATCTGTAAGTGCAACTGCAGAATGCGGTGTATTTGAGGGAATAACCTGAACATGACCAGCTTCTAGAACAACTTCTTCATCACCAATTTTCATTTTTAGTTTTCCATCTAACATGTAGGTTATTTGTTCATGAGGATGGTGATGCAAGGGTAAGTCACTGCCTTCTTCGAGTGTTACTAAGCCAAAAGTAGTGGAACTACCATGAACATATTGTCCAGTGATTCCAGCTATGAGTTTCTTCTTTCTTACCTGATCGATATGTATCATTTGAATTATTTTTTAAAATAAGCTACTGTTCCACCAACCCAATCTTTATCGGCATTATACCTAACACCAATCATTTTCCCTTTGCTTAATCTAGCCAAATTAGTTACTAGGAGCGGACGATCTGCACCATCCTCCCAAATGTACATTAATCTTATCTCAACCTTTGCTGGTCCGGTTGGTGTATTGATACACGCTGCATATTTCACTTTCTTTTGAAGTATCCAGTTTTCTGGATCCTTGACTCCATCAATATCTTTTTTAGTCACATCGATGATTACTCCTTGTCCAGCAAAAGAGAATAAAGGTTTTAAGACATAATTTTCTAAATCGTTTGGAAGAACATCTACTTCATTCAAGAATTTAGTTTCAGGTATACATGCATGATGAAGATAGGGGAGCGTAAATTTTGAGATTCTGTAAAACCAATGTGGATGTGTTACCCATTCCACATCATGGTTTTTTGAAAATTCAATCGTTTTGCCAATTTCTTCTTTTCTATTGTTTAACTCATCAGCAATTACCCGATTGTAAATTCTTTTGATTTGAATCTTTTGCCCATCAACTAAATAGTAAAGTTTATTACCCTCTTCGATTAAGTCGGTCAAGCAAACGGACTTAATGCCTAGGTATTTTTCTGTGCAGTAAAAATCAATCCTTGTTTTTTGTTCGTGAGGTTTTATTTCTAGTAGAATAACTTCTTCTGGTTTATGGTTTCCAAGGATGACTTTTTTTAACAGCGTTATGTATTTTTCGGTGTTGAGTTCGTTGAAATAATGAGAAAAATCTGCTGGTATAGAAAAGAATTGTTCTAGAATTTGAGGATAGTAAGCATGGTATGCAAATAGGGTAGGAAAACCTTGCATCTCAATTAATGCAGGATAAAGAGTTCCATCTGGGTGTTCTGCAATTCCAAAATCAAAGGCAAGAAAATGTGGATGTTCCCC
>JBDLUR010000079.1:0-2682 GCA_039805205.1 Bacteroidota bacterium | reverse complement strand
CTGGTCAGGAAGGGCATATTTGTGAAGGCTGTGTAGAACATGCCAAAGAAATTGTATTTCAGGAAGTTGATAACAAACAAACATCGAACTCTGGATACAAACTAAAGATCAAGAAACCCGTGGATCTCAAAAAGAGCCTCGACGAATATGTTATTGGTCAGGACGAAGCCAAGAAAATACTTTCCGTGGCTGTATACAACCATTACAAGCGTCTAAACCAGAGCATTGACAAAACCAAGCGTTCTAAAAAAGAAGAGGAAGAAGATGAAGTAGAAATTGAAAAAAGCAATGTGATCATGGTTGGTGAAACCGGCACCGGAAAAACTTTGCTTGCAAAAACAATTGCTAAACTACTCAACGTTCCCTTTGCAATTGTAGATGCTACTGTATTCACCGAAGCTGGTTATGTTGGGGAAGATGTTGAAAGTATTCTTACGCGCCTACTTCAAGTATGTAACTACGATGTAAACGCTGCAGAAACAGGCATTGTTTACATCGACGAAATCGATAAGATTGCCAGAAAAAGTGATAACCCTTCTATCACAAGAGATGTGAGTGGCGAAGGCGTTCAACAAGGATTATTGAAATTATTAGAAGGTACTGATGTGCTTGTGCCCCCACAAGGAGGCAGAAAGCATCCAGATCAAAAACTGACCAAAGTCAATACACAAAATATTCTCTTTATTTGTGGTGGCGCATTTGATGGCGTTGATAAGATAATCGCAAGAAGAGTGAACACCAATTCAATCGGCTTCAATGTAAACAAAGGCTTACAGGAAGAGATGAAGAATAATCTTCTCAAATATGTTAACGCTCAAGATTTAAAATCATTCGGCTTGATACCTGAACTTTTAGGAAGATTGCCAGTGGTTACTTATTTAGATCCTTTAGACGCAGAAACACTTCGTTCAATCTTGGTGAAGCCTAAGAATGCGTTGATGAAACAATACAAGAAATTATTTGAATTGGAAGGGATAGCCTTGAGTGTTGAAGATGAGGTTATAGATTTTATGGTACAGAAAGCCATGGAATTCAAATTAGGTGCAAGAGGTCTTCGTTCAATTTGTGAGAGTATGCTCACAGACGCCATGTTTGAACTTCCTTCTTCCAATAAAAAAGAATTCAAACTGACTGCAGCATACGCAAAACAGAAATTCGATCAATCTAAAATGAATGCGCTCAAGGTTGCCTAAGCATGAAAGAATTGATTGATCAATTGATGAAAGAAGCTGGACTTACTGAAAAACAGTCGCTAGAAGCCATTCGCATCATCAAAGAGTTTGCTAAAAGGAAATTCCCAGTATTTGGTGGCGCCATTGATAAACTATTCGACAAGTATGCCCCTAAACAGGAAGACGACTTTCTAGATTAATGCCCATAAGACAAATAAGGAGCAAGTTTATCTAATACCGACTTATCAATTTCTTCTACTTTTTCTAAGGCCTTAAGGTCAGAAAAATCACCATGGGCTTTCCGATAAGCCAACACGAGTTTGATCAAGCTACTATTGCTATAGGGATGTTTGCGTAAATCTATATACTCCGCTTTGTTGACATTTATTTGCTTAGGCTTAAAGTCCTTTGCAATTTTTAATAGGGGAAAAATAATATGATAGGTCGTATCAGATAAACCATAAACTTCTTTCAACTGCGATAAATGTATGAACCCACCTAAGCGATCTCGGTAGCGTACTATTCTAGATGATAACTTTTCACCTATGGCTGGAAGCTTCTCGAGTTCAAGACTATCTGCTTCATTGATATCGAGCAAGATTATCTGTTTTGACTTTACGCCAGTACTATTTCGGCTTTTATCTAAAGGTGTTTGAACACTCCAATTTGAATATTTGGCTTTGTTGTAGACCGTCTGCTTTTTGATCAATTGTTCTCTTGCACTGTCAATTTGTACATAAGTAATTTGAAACACATCTTCTATCTTATCATCAGTTGCAAAAAAGAAAGGAATAGCCCAAACCATTAGTGTAACAAAAGATAAGATATAAATGCCCCATCTTTCTTTTTTTGAAAAAACAAAATAACCCTCTACAACATCTTTGATCTTCACCTCACAAAAATAAAATCAGTTGCAAATAATTGCTTGAGAAAAAAACGATTAAAATGGGGATTAATCTACCTGTATGACCAATCCATCATAGGCTAAAAACATACCTGCAGGTAACTCTTTTGACACCTCCTCATGCAACCCCAATTGATGACTGATATGCGTAAAATAGGTTGTTGGCACCTGTAACTCGACTGATAAATCAATTGCTTCTTGTAAAGTGAAATGAGAGAGGTGTTTTTCTTTACGAAGTGCATTTAAGACAAGCACTTTCGATCCTTTTATTTTTTGCTTCTCCTCTTCACTGATGTAATTAGCATCAGTGATATAGGTGAAATCGCCAATGCGATAACCTGTAACATCCATATGGAGATGTTTTACTTGTATTGGCTGAAAGTCTAGATCACCAATAGAAAAAGGTTCGTTTTCCTTCACGTGCAACTCAAGGGATGGCACACCAGGATATTTCTTTTCTGCAAATGCATAATAAAAGTCACGCTTTATTGCATCAGCAGTCTCTTTATTGGCAAAAAGCGGCATCACACTTTGATGAATAAAGTTGAAAGCTTTTACATCATCTAACCCAGCAATATGATCTTTGTGCGCATGTGTAAATACTAC
>JBDLUR010000078.1:0-9282 GCA_039805205.1 Bacteroidota bacterium | reverse complement strand
ACAATTTCACAATACACATTTGCTTCTCTTACAGCTCTTGCAATCAGCTGGGTGTATTGTGATCCGAAGTCGAGTATTAATATCTTTTCTGTCATACCGGCGAAGTTAAAGATTTCGCATTTTAGGTTTAGCTTAAATAAAAAAGAACATCACAAGGATGTTCTTTCAATATGCTTGAGCAGGTAAGGCTTAGGCTAACTTGCCAATTGCCTTAGCCAACGAACTTTTTAAGTTTGCAGCTTTGTTCTTGTGGATTACACCCTTCTTAGCCAATTTATCGATCTTGCTCAATACAGCAGGAAGATTTTCTTTGGCTTCTGTAGCATCTGTGGTTGCACGAAGATCACGCATTGCGTTCCTGGTTGTTTTACCTTGGTAACGGTTCTTTTCTCTGCGTTTAGCTACCTGACGGGTATCCTTTTTGGTTGCCTTGTGATTTGCCATCCTTTGTTTTTTTCTTATTAACGGGCAGCAAAGGTAATACACTTACTCAAATCAACCAAAAATATAGACTGATAATCGTAAAAACATTACAGAAACATACAAGATTCCTCTTATTTTTTCGGTCAAAATGACCGATATTTGCCCTCAGTTTTGACCATAAACTAATATCTAGGTTCCAATGAAGGATTTCTCATATATTACCTCGTCGCATCCAGCTTATATAGAGCAGCTTTACCAAGAGTTTTCCCGTTCACCAGAAAGCATCGATCCAGACCTCAGAAAGTTCTTTGAGGGCTTTGATTTTGCCGTTACGCAATTGGAGGGTAAGCCTTCAACCACTGCCACTGCATCGGGCACTGATCTCGATTGGAAAAAAGAGCTTGGGGTATACAGACTCATCCTTGGCTACAGGAACAAAGGTCATTTGATTGCAAAGACCAATCCAATTAGGGTAAGAAAGGATAGAGGAGCCAATTTGGATCTAGCTTTTTTTGGCTTATCCGAAGCAGATCTAGATTCAACCTTTTATGCAGGTAATCTAATAGGTTTGGGCACCGTCACGCTGCGAGCAATTCAACAACATTTACAAAAATGTTACGCATCACATGTGGGTATTGAGTTCAAATACATCAGTAACCAAGAAAAAATAAATTTTCTTACCCAAGAGATGGAGGAAAAGTTTACTAGTCCTCTTCCATTCGAAAAGAAAAAAAGAATCCTTGAGAAATTAAACCAGGGGGTCATTTTTGAAAAGTTTTTGCATACCAAATACATTGGTCAAAAAAGGTTTTCATTAGAAGGCGGAGAGACTACCATTGCGGCTTTGGATGCAATGATCAATAGTGCGGCCTCTTTAGGGGTGAAAGAAGTTGTGATAGGTATGGCACACAGAGGAAGATTGAACGTGTTGGCAAATATCATGGGTAAAACCTATGAACACATATTCAGTGAGTTTGAAGGAAAATCAACACCTGATCAAACCATGGGAAGTGGGGACGTTAAATACCACTTGGGCTATGGTAGTGAGGTAGATACGCCAGAAGGTAATAAAATGGCATTGAAGTTAATGCCTAATCCTTCGCATCTTGAAGCTGTAGATCCAGTTGTTCTAGGATTTTCTCGTGCTAAGGCTGATGTGATGTATAACAGTCAGTATGATGCAATCTTACCAGTATTAATACATGGGGATGCCTCAATTGCTGGTCAGGGTATAGTATATGAAATTTTACAGATGTCAGGTTTAGATGGTTACCTGACTGGCGGAACAATACATTTTGTAATTAACAATCAAATTGGTTTCACCACCAATTTTGAAGATGCAAGAACTGCTGATTATTGTACTTCACTTGCTGCAATGGTTCAGGCACCGGTAATGCACGTGAATGGTGATGATCCAGAGGCAGTGGTTAAGTGTATGGAAATTGCTATACGTTACAGACAACAATTTAACAGTGATGTCTTCATCGATATGGTATGTTACAGAAGACATGGTCATAACGAGGGTGATGATCCGAAGTTTACACAACCAAAGCTTTATTCTATCATCGATAAACATCCTAATCCAAGAGAGAATTATATTGCTCAATTGCAGGGTAATGAAAATCCAGAGATACAGGAGATGGCTAAGGAGATGGAGAAAAAGTTCTGGTCTGATTTACAAGAGCGTTTAGATGAGGTTAAGCAGCATCCATTGCCTTATCAATATCAAGCACCTGAATTGGTTTGGAAAAGTATGGTAAGGGCAGTACAAAAAGATTTTGAACAGTCACCTGTTACAGCTATCAAAGAAGAGCAATTCAAGTCTCTTTTTGCTTCAATCATGAAAATGCCAGAGGGGTTCAAACCGCTCAAGAAAATAGAAAAATTATTACAAGATAAAATTGCTTTGTTAGAAAAAGAAAGCAAAGTAGATTGGTCCACTGGTGAATTACTTGCCTATGCAAGTTTGCTCGCAGATGGAAAGAATGTTAGAATGAGCGGACAAGATGTGAGGAGAGGAACGTTCAGTCATCGCCATGCTGTATTGCTTGATGAATTTGAGCAAGTACAACACAATAGGTTAGACCAGGTTGAAAATGCAAAAGGCAAATTCAGTATTTATAACTCTTTATTAAGTGAATATGGCGTGCTTGGATTTGAATACGGTTATGCACTTGCAGATCCTGAAACTTTGGTTTTATGGGAAGCGCAGTTTGGAGATTTCTCCAATGGTGCACAAACCATGATTGATCAGTTTATTTCAAGTGCAGAACAAAAGTGGAACAGGATGAATGGTGTGGTGATGTTGTTGCCGCATGGTTACGAGGGGCAAGGTCCTGAGCACAGTAGTGCAAGACTGGAGAGGTATTTACAGATGTGTGCTGAATTGAATATGGTTGTAACAAATATTACAACTGCTGCCAATTTATTTCATGTGTTGAGAAGACAAATGACATGGAACTTCAGAAAACCATTGATTAACTTCTCTCCCAAAGCAAATCTTCGTCACCCAGGGTCTTACTCTTCAATTGATGAATTTACAAATGGTGGCTTTAAGGAAGTGATAGATGACCAAGCTGCAGATGCAAAGAAAACTAAGCGTGTATTGTTCTGTTCAGGTAAAGTTTATTTTGATCTAAATGAATACAAGACTAAAAACAATATTGAAGATGTGGCAATAGTTCGCTTAGAACAGATTTATCCTTTGGCTACCAATCAACTTGAGCAACTCAAAAATAAATATAAGAAAGCAGAATGGGTTTGGGTTCAGGAAGAACCCATGAATATGGGTGCTGCATCATTCTTGAAAATGAATCTTGACGTTTTGGAATTTAGGATGATTGGTAGACAGGCAAGTGCGGCTACCGCGACAGGTTTCAGCAAGATTCATGCTAAAGAACAAGAAGAAATCATACAAAAAGCTTTTGCTTTCTAAATCATAATTACAACTAAACCATATGATAGAAATTAAGGTTCCAACAGTAGGAGAGTCCATCAGTGAAGTAAGTCTTGCGAAGTGGTTGAAAAAAGACGGACAATGGGTAGAACGTGATGAAGTATTGGCAGAAATTGAAAGTGAAAAAGCAACTTTCGAAATCAATGCCGAACAAGCCGGATTGTTGAAGATTATTGCAAATGAGGGAGATACTTTGGGTATAGGGGATGTGGTATGTTCAATTGACGATAAAGCTGAACGCCCAGCTGATTTACCAAAAGAAGTTAAGGAAGAGCAACCAGCAAAAGCTGCTAGTGCTCCTGAAGCTGCTCCCGCAAAAGCAGATGTAAAAGCAAGTCCAGTTGCTGCTGCCATCATTGCAGATAAAAAAGTAGATGCTAAGGGAATTGCTGCAAGTGGAACAGGTGGAAAGATTTTAAAGCAAGATGTATTAGACGCACTCTCAAATCCTGGAAGAAAGCCGGGTGTAGAATTGTTCTCAAGAAATGAGCGCAAGGAGAAGATGACTCAACTCAGAAAGACTGTTTCTCGTCGTCTTGTTGAGGCAAAGAACACCACAGCGATGCTCACTACTTTTAATGAAGTAGATATGAGTGCAATCATGGAAGTCAGAGCTAAGCATAAAGATAAGTTCAAGGAGTTGCATGGCGTTAACCTAGGCTTCATGAGTTTCTTTACTAAAGCTTGTGCGTATGCCCTTCAAGAATGGCCAGCGGTTAATGCATACATCAGCAATGATGAAATCATTTACCATGATTATTGTGATATCTCTATTGCAGTTTCTGCACCAAAAGGTTTAGTTGTTCCAGTAATTAGAAATGCTGAGAGCTTATCAATGGCAGGTGTTGAAATGAAAGTTGTTGAATTGGCTACAAAGGCGCGCGATAATAAACTCACATTAGAGGAAATGCAAGGTGGAACATTTACCATTACAAATGGTGGTGTATTTGGTTCTTTGATGAGTACTCCAATTATCAACATCCCTCAATCAGCTATATTAGGTATGCATAAAATAGAAGAGAGAGCGGTTGTGGTAAATGGACAAATTGTTGCAAGACCAATGATGTATCTAGCATTGAGTTACGATCACCGTATCATTGATGGAAGAGAAAGTGTTGGTTTCCTTGTACGCGTAAAAGAATTGCTTGAGAATCCTGCACTCTTGCTATTTGGTAAGGATCCAGTTAAAGCACTTCTTGAACTTTAATACAATCCATAACTTACTGTTTTCTTGATGGGGGCTTATTTTTATTCATATTTAAATACAGCCCAATCAATCCTCT
The DNA here is from genome assembly GCA_039805205.1 of Bacteroidota bacterium. Lineage (GTDB taxonomy): Bacteria > Bacteroidota > Bacteroidia > Chitinophagales > Chitinophagaceae > Pollutibacter. The sequence continues at coordinate 4,620 of JBDLUR010000078.1, read as the reverse complement.
CATCCTATAAGTTTGAGCAGCCTTTTCATGTTCATTTGAAATCATTTTTCAAGCGTAATAAAAAGTATGGGTCACGTGACAGAAAAAGCATATCAAATTTGTGTTACGGTTTCTTCCGTATTGGGGATGCTGCAAATGAGTTGGCATTTCAGGATCAGGTAATCATAGGATATTTTCTTTCTCATGAGTTTGACAATGGTTTTTTAGCAACTCTTCAACCTGCTTGGGTTGATAAAATTCATCTTGGTACAATTGATAAATTAGGGGTTGTTCAATCAACTTATCCTTCTTTTAACCAAGAACAACTTTTTCCTGGTGTTGCATTCTTAACAGATGGGATACCATCTGCAGCAATCCTCCATCATCATTTTTACCAACCTGATTTTTTTGTAAGAGCTAGACCAGGCAAACGTAAATTAGTAGAGAAAAAGCTAGTTCAACATAATATTCCATTTAAATCAATTGGGGAATTAGCTATTAAGCTTCCTTCAGGTATTGATTTGCATTCGGTGTTGGAGATTGATAAAGATGTTGTAGTTCAGGATATTAGTTCTCAGTCAACAATAGGTTATTTTCCACAGCTTGATAATGCTACTATTCATGTTTGGGATGCGTGTGCGGGAAGTGGTGGTAAGTCGATCATGGCCGTTGACTTTTATAAACAAATTAAGTTGCACGTTTCTGATATAAGAGAAGATATTCTTGATGAATTAACAAGAAGATTTGCAGCTGCATCAATTCAACCTCAATCACTTTTTTGTACTGATTTGCAGCAGAGTTTATCCAAGCAAGTAGTTGATGCCCATTTGCCTGTTGAGGGGGTTGATTTAATTATTGCTGATGTGCCTTGCACAGGATCAGGAACATGGGGGAGAAGTCCGGAATGGTTAAAGGGATTTGATTTAGGTATAATTGATGAATACCAAAACCGTCAGAAAAAAATTATAGCCAACCTGCCTCATCATTTAAAACAAGAAGGGTTTCTGTTGTACATCACATGTTCGGTATATCGACAAGAAAACGAGGAGGTGACAGATTTCTTGAAAACTACGTCTGGATTGAGTTTGATCAAACAAGGAGTAGTGTACCAAGATGGAGGAGATTACCTTTTTGCAGCCTTATTTAAAAAAGAAGCTTAACGAGATTTATTTAAAGCTTACGATAGTTAGTTTTATGCCATAACTATCTTTTTCAAAATAGCCATTTGGGTTATTGCTATTTGGTGGTTGCCATGTTTCTTTGAAAAATTCTTTGTAGACCAAACCAGTTTCTTTTGCGTAGACTTCTTTTGAAAAAAGGATAGAGGAGTATTGTTTTCTATCACTTACGTTACCAATAGTATCATTCTTTTGAAAAACAGTTAGTGTTGCTGTAAAAGGAATATTGTTTATGATAAGAGGTTCACTTGGTTTTCCATAGGTATAATCCCAGTTTTCATAATAGGCTAAACCAGTGTTTTCGTTTGTGTTGATGAAACTATTGCCATTCCAGGTAAATCCCTCTTTAATGGGACTAACCATTTTTATGAATCTTAAATTATTTTCTGTGATATATAGTTTTGAACTATCGATTGATACCCTATAGGTGAACTGTAGGTCCCATTTTGTAGTATCCAATTTACTTCTGATACTTCTCTTATAGATGAAAGTTGGTTTACCTAAATTATCTATAATGTTAGTATCTAGTACATCTCTGATGAAATAGCTATTGATCGATTTGGCATTATTTACACCACTATAAGATGTTGAATCTAGTCTATAGGTGAGTGTTGTGCCTTTTTTAATTGGGAAATAACTTTCTATTGTTTCAAAGCTAAGTTCGATGGTTTGTTTTTGACATGCTCCTAGAAACAACACCAACAACAGACCTATTATAGCTTTTGCTCTCATAATGTAGTGATACTATTTTGGATAATACCACCTCCTATAACATCTTCACCATCATAGAAAACTGCAGATTGTCCGGGTGCTATACCCTTAGCATTTTCATAAAAGTCGACAAGCACTTGGTTGTTCTGGTTATAAAGTTGTCCACTGCTTCCGGCATCTTTATATCTAATCTTGATGGTTGCTTCTTGCCCGTCTGTTATTCCATCGTATTTGATGTAGTTTAGTTTTCCAACAATCATTTGTTTTTTTAGCAAATCATCTTCATCGCCCAGTACAACTGAGTTGGTATTAGGATCAATGGCAGTAACAAAAGCAGGTTTACCCAAAGCAATATCAAGTCCCTTTCTTTGTCCGATTGTATAGAAAGGATAGCCCTTGTGTTTGCCTAATATTTTTCCATGTTTGTCAACGAAATATCCTCCATCTACTTTTTCTTCTAGTCCTTCAACATGACGTTTTAAAAACCCGCGGTAGTCGTTATCCGGCACGAAACAGATTTCATAGCTCTCACTCTTCTTAGCCAGTTCTGGATAGCCAAAATCATGGGCCATTTGGCGGATAGCTGTTTTCCTGAATCCACCAAGCGGTAGCATAGTTCTAGAAAGTAAATCTTGTTGTAATCCCCAAAGTACATAACTCTGGTCTTTGGTTTCATCTATGGCTTTACTGATGACATGGCGATCGTTTTCAGGTCTGATTTTTGCATAGTGACCGGTTGCGATGAATTCACAATCCAGTGCATTAGCTCGTTTTAACAAGGCTCTCCATTTGATATGGGTATTGCACATTACGCAAGGATTTGGGGTTCTTCCCGCTAGGTATTCATCTACGAAATTATCGACTACAAATCCGCCAAATTCTTCTCTTATGTCTAGTATATAGTGTGGGAATCCATGGTGAACAGCTGCTGCTCTAGCATCATTGAATGAATCTATGTTGCAACAACCAGTCTCTTTGTTGCTTCCACCTGATGTGACATAGTCCCATGTTTTCATGGTTATACCAATTACTTCATAACCTTGTTGATGCAACATTAGGGCAACGACAGTACTGTCGATTCCTCCGCTCATAGCCACCAATACTTTACCGTGCCTGCTCATGATCTAATTTTAAGCAAAGTTAAAACAAAATGAGGGTGAGGAGTTATGCAGAGTAAATTTAAAATAGAGAGGTATCGAGATCGATTAATCAATCATATTGTTTTTAACAGCGAAGAATACCAATCCTGCAGTGTTTTTTAGTCCGAACCTTTCCATCAAACGATCTTTAATGGATTCTACGGTTCTTGGAGAAATTTCCATTTTTTGTGCAATTTCAGCTGCTGTGTATTCCATACAAAGTAGGCGAACTACTTCTTTTTCTTTATCAGACATTACGATTTCGCTGTTCAAAGAAGGGATAGCCTTTGTTTTGTTAGCTGATTTCTTGAGCAAAACACGGTTGACAAAGTTATTAAGGTAATAGCCTCTCGCCATTACTTCCATGATTGCTTTTTTGATTTCAGCCGGATCTGCATTCTTGAGTAAGTATCCGTTTGCTCCATTTTCCATCAGGTGAGAAACAAAGCGTTCATCCTCAAACATGGTTAGTATAAGGACTTTCACATCAGGGTATCTTTTGCTGACTTCTTTAGTTGTTTCGATACCATCTTTTCCAGGCATTCTCAGGTCCATTAAAACAACGTCTGGTTGGTTGGTTTCAAGCTCTTTTAATAACTCTTCACCATTTTCAGCTTCAAAAACAAATGTAATATTGGTGTACTGCCTTAGGGACAAGATGACTCCCTTTCTAAAAATTTTGTGATCGTCGGCAATTCCTACCTTAATGGTATTCATGTTAGGGAAATTTGTTTAAGCCGTTGGGCTTACACAAAGATACTGCATCAAACATTAGGTTCGATGGAGAAGGGCATTTCCAGTGTTACCTTATAGAAGGTTTGTGAAGGATCTTTCTCAAAATTAACAGTCCCTTCTAATACTTTCATCCTGCTTTCAATGTTCTTTAGTCCTAAGCCTACAGAACTTTTGTTCATTTTTTCAAAATCTTGCTGTGTAATTCCCTTGCCATCATGATTAAGTCTGATGTAGAATTTATTGTCAGCAATATTTTGTGTGAGGTGAATGAAACTGGCGTTACTGTGTTTCAAAATGTTGTTTACCAGCTCTTGAGTCACCCTAAAGATGAGTAGTTCAACTTGAGGTAGTAAACGTTCTCTGTAATCGTGGAACCTACAGCTTGCATTAATAGCCCCAGATCCAGTGATTTTCTGAAATAAGTCGTTTACCGCCGATTCCAAACCAAAATTCTTGAGGGTAGGGGGCATTAAACTATGTGAAATATTTCTAATCAGTTGAATGGTATCATCTATGATGTGCTTAGCGCTAGAGATGCTTTGTAACTGGCTCGGTATATCAAGATTAACCAAGTTATCGTTTAGGTACAAACGAGCTGTTGCCAATAATGGACCAGCATCATCATGTAAATCTGCTGCAATCCTTTGTCTTTCTTCCTCCTGCCATCTGATGGATGCATTAAGCAAAATTTGTTGCTTTTCTTCCTCCATGCGCTGCAATTGTTGTTGATACTTTATTATTTTTCTTTGGTGAAAAACAATAAATGCAATCAAGCCTATAGCCAAAACAAGCATCCCTAAAGTGCCAAAAAATAGCACCGTAGAAACATTCGATTGGGATCCTATGGTTTGAAGAAAATACATTTAGGCTTTTTGGAG
>JBDLUR010000077.1:0-3937 GCA_039805205.1 Bacteroidota bacterium | reverse complement strand
GAGGTGAAATCCCAGGTGCTACCATGTATGTAAGCGGACCATTTTTACAACATCGTCCTTATCCTGGCACTGAACAATTCAGATGGGGAGTATATGGAGAAAAAGATGCAAGAGAAAAAGTGCAAAAACTAGCAAAGGCTGGTGTGGATTGTATCAAACTCATTGACCAAGACGAAATGAGCAAAGAAGAGGTTTTTGCGATTGTTGATGAAGCACATAAAAACAACCTCAAAGTGGTTGGCCACTCTCATCGTCCGGATGAAATCAGAATTGGATTACAAGCTGGTGTAGATAATTTCGAACATACCGGATTGTCCTCCTCTCCTGCTTATCCTGATGATATCATGAAAGCACTCGCCGAAAGAACTGCCAACATGAGCAAGGGACCTTTATTCTGGACACCAACCGTTGAGGGATTGTACAACTACGAAGATGTACGTGATAATCCTGAAAAATTAGATGACCCATCATGGCATTTGGGTTTACCTGATTCAGTAATCAAAGACATCAAAGAATCACTCAGGTATCCTGGTACATTAAGTTATTTTCAGTTAACCCCCATTCGTAAACCCACATTGGAAACCAAGTTCAGACAATTGCAAAAAGCAGGTGTGGTGATGTTGATTGGTACTGACAGTGGTATACCGATGAAGTTCCATTCTCAAAGTACTTGGAACGAATTGGATGTTTGGGTTAGGGTATTTGGAGTTGATCCTGTACAAGCCATTAAATCAGCCACCTACTGGCCTTCCGTCTTTATGGGAGTTGATAAAAAAGTGGGAACAGTTAGTGTAGGTAAACAAGCAGACATCATTGCTGTTAAAGGAGATGCCTTGAAATACATCAACCTTTTGCAGAAAGTGGATTTGGTCATGAAGAAAGGAAAAATCTACAAAGGACAATAACAAGAACAAAAGCATTCATCATAAACGGATTGTACTATGTTGTTTAAAAAATCAATTGTTATATCGCTTACACTCATCCAACTTGTATTAGCCACAACACATGCACAACAAACACAAAAGCCACCTTTACATGGTAAAGAGTGGATGGCCATTACTGGTAAACCACTTGCGGCTACTGCTGGAGCTACCATTTTCAACAAAGGTGGGAATGCAGTTGATGCAGCCTGTGCGATGTTGGCTGCAACCTGCACAATGTGGGATGTATTGAGTTGGGGCGGTGAAACACAGGCTTTGATATACAATCCAAAAACAAAGAAAGTAATTGCCATCAATGCTATGGGTGTTGCACCTTCTGGCGCTACACCTGAGTTCTTTAAGAGCAAAGGATATAATTTCCCTCCAGAATTCGGACCACTTGCAGCCACTACACCAGGCACACCTGGTGGTATTTGTCACATGTTAGCTGAATACGGCACCCTCAGCTTGAAAGAGGTATTGAAACCAGCCATGCAAATGGCAGCCGGCTATCCTATTGATGCACAGACCGCCAATAGCATTGAACGTGGAAAACAACGCATCAAAGAATGGCCTTATAGCAAAGTTGTTTTTCTTCCCCATTTAGGAGAAAAAAGAGAGGCACCTGAAGCAGGAGAAATTTTCGTACAAAAAGATTTGCTTGCTACCCTCACCAAAATGGTTGAAGCAGAACAAGCAGCATTGAAAAAAGGAGCTACAAGAAAAGCAGCCATCATGGCGGCATACGACAGGTTCTATAAAGGTGATATCGCCGATGAATTTGTAAGAGGTGCTCAAGAACAAGGTGGATTGATAACTAAAGCTGATTTAGCAAAATGGAAGCCTTTAGAAGAAGAACCAACTGTGGTAAATTATAAAGGTATTGACGTTTATAAATTACAACCATGGACTCAAGGTCCTGCCATGTTGCAAGCATTGAACATCCTTGAGAATTTCGATTTGAAAGGCATGGGTTACAACAGTACCAAATACATTCATACTGTTTACCAAGCCATGAGCATGGCTTTTGCAGATCGTGATTTCTATTATGGCGATCCTTATTTTTCTACTCAACTACCCATGAAAGGATTACTCAGCAAAGAGTATGCTAAACTAAGAGCCAGTCAAATTAATCCATCAATGAATGATGGGAATATTGGTCCGGGCGACCCCTATCCATTCGAAGGCAAGACAAATCCTTTCAACAATTTATTAGCCTCAAGAGGCTTTACACAGTTTGATAGTGCAGCAAGAAATTTTGCACCATCACATGATACGGGTAGCATTGCCATGTTGGATAAAGATTACCAAGACCGACTTTGGAGAGGAACCACTTCAGTGGAAGCTGCAGATAAAGAAGGATGGGTAGTATCTATTACCCCTAGTGGTGGATGGATACCTGCCTGTATAGCGGGTAAGACAGGAGTTGGAATGAGTCAGCGTATGCAAAGTTTTGTATTAGATTCAACACTCAATCCTTTCAATGTTGTTGCTCCTGGAAAAAGACCACGCGTAACCCTTACCCCAAGCTTTGCCATGAAAGATGGTAAACCATACTTATCCTTTGCTGTACAAGGTGGTGATACACAAGACCAAAACCTCATTCAATTTTTCCTCAACATGGTGGAGTTTGATATGACGGTGCAACGTGCATCGGAAGCTGCGAACATCAATTCCAATCAATTGTGGCTTTCATTGGGTGGAACCAAAGTAGACGACAGAAAACCAAGACCAGGTAATATATTATTACATGATAGCACTCCAGCTTCCATCAGGACTGCCTTACAGGCAATGGGTTACAAAATGAGTTTTGATGACAGAACATCTGGACCCATCAATGCAATATGGTTTGATTGGAAACACGGATCACTCTGGGGAGGATCTAGTAACCATGGTGAAGACTATGGAATTGCTTGGTAGTAACCGTTAACAGTTAACTGCTAACGGTTAACTGTTAACTATGCTAATTTCGCAAGGGCAGCACTGATCCTACCCATAGCATCTTCAATCTTTTCCATGCTATTGGCAAAAGAAATCCTGATACATGTAGGTTCACCAAATGCTCTTCCTGTTACTGTTGATACGTGAGCTGTATTAAGAAGATACATGCACAAATCATCAGCGTCTTTAATTACTTCTTCGCCATTCTTTTTACCAAAATAGGCAGTCACCACTGGAAACACATAGAATGCTCCGTCTGGTTCAGCAATTTGAATTCCTGGGATAGCTTTGATGAGTTGCAACATTCTCTCTCTTCTGCGACCAAACTCTGTATTCATTTCAACAGAAGGTCTTAAATCTCCAGTAAGAGCCTCAATAGCTCCACGTTGTGTTACAGCGTTGGCACCACTGGTATACTGACCTTGTAATTTCTCACAAGCTTTAATTACATCTGGATGTGCAGCAATATAACCAAGACGATATCCCGTCATGGCATAACCCTTACTCAATCCGTTGATGATGATGATTCTGTCCTTAAGTTCTTCGAACTGAGCAATACTTTCATGCTTTCCTACAAAATTGATATACTCATAAATCTCATCAGAGATAATGAACACATCAGGATGTTTTTTGAAAACCTCTGCCAAAGCAGCCAATTCATCTTTTGTATATACTGATCCACTTGGGTTACAAGGTGAAGAGTAAATGAACAAACGGGTTTCTGGCTTGAGAGCAGCTTCTAATTCAGCCGCTGTAAGCTTGTATTTATTTTCAATTGAAGTTCTAACCAAAGTAACCTTACCTTCTGCCAATTTTACAATTTCAGAGTAAGTCACCCAATAAGGTGTAGGTATAACCACATCATCACCCTTGCTCACAACTGCCATTACCACATTGGCTAAACTTTGCTTAGCACCGGTAGATACTAATATGTTCTCTGGTTTATAATCCAGACTATTATCACGCTTTAATTTAGTACAAACAGCTTCTCTCAAATCAGGGTAGCCTGCAACTGGGGTATAGTGACTGTAATTGTCATCAACTGCTTTCTTTAAAGCCTCCTTGATATGATTCGG
>JBDLUR010000076.1:0-6267 GCA_039805205.1 Bacteroidota bacterium | reverse complement strand
AAATAGTATTCATTTAAAAAAAAGAAATTTTCGTAATGAGACAATACTAGAATGGACCGTAAATGATGATGAAAATGCAGCTTACTACTTAATTGAATACAGTAATAAAAGCAATCTTTTTGAACCCGTAGACACTGTACTATCGATAAAGAATAAAGGACAATTGACTTATAAAAAGACACTAATGAAAATGCGAAAAGACGTAGCTTTTTATAGAGTCAGCGGAGTAGATCTAGATGAGAAGCAATATCATTCAAATATAGTTCATACACTATCTGTAGCTGGAAGAACGGGTATCTATCCAAATCCTAGTAGGGATAAACTTTATATAAAAACGAATCAGAAAATCACAAGAGTGTTGATACTCTATCCAAATGGCAGGACTCACTCAATTTTACCTATGCAAGATGCACAAGGTGATTACATCTCAATATCATCCCTTGAAATAGGAACTTACTTTTTACGGATACAATCAACAAATGGTTTGGAGACCATTGCATTTATAAAACAATAATTAAATAGAGAAACTCTCTCCACATGCACAGGTTCTGCTGGCATTAGGATTCATAAAATGAAATCCTTTGCCATCTAGTCCGTCTGAATAATCTAGCGTTGTACTAAAAAGGTAAAGTATACTTTTTCTATCAGTTACAAGTTTGACTCCTTTATCTTCAAAAAGCTGATCTCCCGCTTTGATTTCATTGTCAAAATCCATTTTGTAGGTCAGCCCAGAACAGCCTCCACTAACTACACTAACCCTAACAAAGTAATCACTGCCTCTATTTTCTTCTGCCAGCAATTGCTCTACACGCGCTTTAGCTTTATCGCTAATATAAATACCAGTCATTAATGTTGCGGTTCCCATACTACTCAGTTTCAGATACAAAGTTAAGCATAATTGTAAATTCAGTTGTTTTCAGTCAATTTGACGGTTTCAGGAATTCCATAGTACATTTATACTATAGAATTGAACAATGAACAAGATTGAACATATTGCTATTGCAGTCAACTCGCTAGACCAATCTATACCGCTTTATGAAAGGCTATTAGGAGTACCCTGCTATAAACAGGAGGAAGTGTCATCAGAGAAAGTCAATACCGCTTTTTTTCAAACAGGAGAGAGCAAAATAGAATTATTAGAAAGCACTGATGAAAATGGAGTCATCAGCCGTTTTATTGCCAAAAAAGGAGAAGGCATTCATCATATTGCTTTCGCAGTAGAGAACATCCAGGAAGAAATCAATCGATTAAAAAAAGAGGGCTTTGAGTTTATCAATGAAACCCCTAAAATAGGAGCTGATAAAAAATTAATCTGCTTTTTACATCCAAAAAACACCAACGGTGTTTTAATAGAACTTTGTCAGGATGCCCCTTAGAATATACTAAGCAAGATTGAGTTTTTCTACAGCCTGTTGAGCAGCAATTTGACCTGCATCCTTCTTATTGAATGCTTTACCTTCTGCAATTACTTCACCATCTACCACGGCACCAACGGTGAACAATCTCCTGCCATTCTCCATTTTTTCTTCGAGGGTTTCAAACTCTAATAATTTACCTGTTCGATTTGCCCAACTAAAGAGTTTATTTTTCTGATTAATCTCAATATTTTCTAAATCCTCCAAATACAAGTGTGGTAAAATGATTTTTTTCAATACCCATTGCTGTGTTTTGGTATAGCCTTTATCGATATATATAGCACCAATCAGCGCCTCAAGAGCATTACCGAAAATCTGACTTACCCGAAGAGAGTTATCGTTTTTATTGAATGAGGTTATTTTTTTCAGCCCCATCTTCAATGCAATATCATTCAAGGTTTGACGGTTAACCATTTTACTTCTCATCTCCGTGAGAAAACCCTCGCCTTTGTATGGATATTTCATGAACAGATAATCGGCAATGATACTCCCCAAAATAGCATCGCCTAAATACTCTAATCGCTCATTATTATCTGTTGCACGTTCTTTGATTGAACGATGAGATAATGCAGCAACATACAGACTTGTAGTACCAGGTGCGAAGCCCAATACATTGCAAAGCTGTTTTAGAAAAACTTTTTTCTTGCTGCTACTAAACAAATATGTTAGCCGATAAAACAAGGTCGGAATGATTAGGCTTTAACATGCACAGACAAGCTGTACAAGGGAACCTATTTACTAAAGATACTTCTTTACTATGAGAGATGCATTATGACCACCAAAGCCAAAGGTGTTGCTTAGTGCCGCCCTTACCTCGCGTTTTTTAGGCTCCCAGAATGTGAAATCCAATTTTTGATCTAAGCCATCATCATCAACAAAGTGATTGATGGTTGGTGGAACAATATCGTGTAATACGGCGCCAATACAGGCAATTGCTTCAATAACACCTGCAGCACCCAATAAGTGGCCTGTCATTGACTTGGTTGAGCTGATATTTAAATTGTAAGCATGCTCACCAAATACACCAAGAATTGCTTTTGTTTCAGCGATATCACCCAAAGGTGTAGAAGTTCCATGAACGTTGATGTAGTCGATATCTGATGGCTGCATTCCTGCCTCTAGCAATGAAGCTTTCATTACATTCAAAGCACCCAACCCTTCAGGATGAGGAGCTGTAATGTGATAAGCATCAGCAGTTGCACCACCACCAGCAATTTCAGCATAGATGGTAGCACCTCTCTTTTTCGCATGCTCGAGTTCTTCTAAAATTAATGCACCACTACCCTCACCCATAACAAACCCATCTCTCTCTTTATCGAAAGGTCTAGAAGCTGTTTTGGGATCGTCATTGCGTTCACTCAAGGCTTTCATCGCATTGAAACCAGCAACACCAGCATCACAAACAACCGCCTCACTTCCACCTGCAACCATTACATCTGCTTTTCCAAGCTTGATGTAGTGATAGGCTTCAATTAAAGCATGGGTTGATGATGCACAGGCACTAACTACGGCGAAATTTGGACCCCTGAAGCCATGGCGCATTGAAATATGACCAGCAGCTATATCAAGGATCATTTTTGGAATGAAAAAAGGATTGAAACGAGGTGTACCATCACCTTTGGCATAGGCCATTACTTCCTCTTGAAAAGTAAGAAGTCCGCCTATTCCACTAGAAAAAATTACACCTGTCCTGTCCGGATCTACATTTTCTTTGTTGATTCCCGCATGACGAATTGCTTCGTCACTGGAAACAATAGCTAATTGTGTAAAACGGTCGACTTTCCTTGCTTCTTTGCGATCAAGATAAGCAACAGGATCGAATCCCTTTACCTCACAGGCAAAACGAGTTCGAAACTTTGAAGCATCAAATAGAGTGATATTATCGGCACCGGAAGTACCCGCCAATAACCCATTCCAATACTCATTAAAAGTATTCCCAACGGGCGTGATGGCACCTATGCCGGTGACGACAACTCTTTTTAATTCCATAATGGAAAGGAAATTAGGGGTGACCCAGATTACTTTGCGTGCTCTTCAAGATAAGTGATAGCCTGACCTACAGTAGTGATAGTTTCAGCTTGCTCATCAGGAATAGAAATGTTGAATTCTTTTTCGAATTCCATGATCAGTTCAACTGTGTCCAGAGAATCTGCTCCAAGATCGTTCGTAAAAGAAGCCTCGGTAGTTACTTCGTTCTCATCAACACCAAGTTTGTCAACAATAATTTTCTTTACTCTTGTTGAAATGTCTGACATGATTTTAATTTTTGGTTTGTTCGCGCAAAAATAAACTATTTGTAATAAAAACAATTCTTCTGTTGCAATTTGTGGAATAATTTTTAAACAATTACTCGTTTACAAACAATTGAAATTCAATGCTTAAGAAAAGCAGGTCTAAAAAAAGTTGTTTTAAATAGCTTTTCTTAAAAAATAGAGGCAGAGATTCTTCCACTTTGACGATTTGAATTAAATTGTATTATGCCAATCAAAATCATAGATCACGGTTCAGCAGATTACCAAAAGATGATCGACTTGAGGATGGAAATTCTTAGAAAACCTTTGGGCTTGACCTTTTCTGGTGCAGATTTAGACAAAGAAAAAGATGACATTCTAATTGGTGCATTTGAAGAAGAAGATTTAATGGCTTGCTGTATACTAACGAAAGTAGCAGAAGATACCTGCAAACTCCGACAAATGGCTGTCCGTCCCAAAATACAAGGTACAGGTCTTGGCGCTGCTATGATGAATTATGCAGAGCAGCTGGCCAAAGATGCTGGCTTCAAGAAAATGGTGATGAATGCCCGAAAAACTGCAAAAGGGTTTTATGAAAAACTAGGCTATGAAATAAAGGGAGATGAATTTGTGGAAGTTACCCTTCCCCATTTTTACATGCAGAAAAACATCATTTAGTTTTTCCAATATTCAACCTGAACAAGCTCCTCGCATTATCTAATTCTTCCTGTGTGTGGAAGGCATCTTTAGGGACCAGGAAAAATGTTTTGTTGTCGAAATACAAATGGAAGAATCCTGGCGTCTCGAAATAAGAATGAAACTCTCTCCATGCAAAGCTTTTTTTCCCAAGTTCAGTTTCAATGAAAAAATGATGCTCTTCAATCAAAACAACAAAAGCATCTTGAAAAGTTTTGCTTTTTTTATAGATCAATAATGGCAACCAAATCCAAAAGGCTACCATCATTGATATCCATAAAACAGAACTCATCAAGAAAGGTAAAGGTGAAATAAGCTTGAAGGCATATAAACCTGCTGCCAGCAAGGCAAAAACATTCACCAGAATCATCATGATCTTGATCTCTGTCCTAGAAATGAAATGGTACCGCAGAGCCTGCAGTACCTTTCCTTTTGTATAACTAACTTCTATTCTCAATGGATTTTATTTAGCTGCAACCCATGCTGTTGCCGCAGTTTAAACATTTGTAACAAGTTCCACTTCTCACCGTGATGTGTCCGCATGTATTACATGCCGGTGCATCACTTTGCATACTCTTCATGAATTCTTGTGTACTATTTTCAGCTTTTGCAGCAACTGGAGTTTTTTGTGCTTTTGGAGCCGGAGCAGCAACATTACTTGATGCTACAACTCTTACATCTGACAACTCTGGTTTTGCAGGTGTTTCATCCCAATCATCATTACCCGTATTCATTACCTCTGGTCTATCGAGTACATGTACCAAATCAGTTCTATCAAGGTATTCATATGCTAGACAACGGAATACGAAATCAATGATAGAAGTAGTTGATTTGATATTTGGATGATCAACCATACCTGCAGGCTCAAACTTGGTGAACACAAACTTCTCTACAAACTCTTCCAATGGAACACCATATTGCAAACCAACAGAAACAGAGATGGCAAAACAGTTCATCAAGCTGCGAAGAGTTGAACCTTCTTTTGCAAGATCGATAAAGATTTCACCCAAAGTTTGATCATCATACTCTCCTGTTCTAAGGAAGATAGCCTGACCATTGATTTTTGCTTTTTGGGTAAATCCTCTGCGCTTAGAAGGAAGAGATTTACGCTCAACTATTCTAGACAACTGACGCTTCAACTTTGTATCTGGAGAAGCCTGCATTCTCTTTTGCACTTCATTTAAAAGTTCATCAACAGTAAGTTTTCCTATATCGATAAACTGGCTATCCGCTGCTGCAGTTGCTTCCTCTTCTTCTGCCTTTGTCTCGCTCTTGTTGCTCAAAGGCTGACTTAATTTAGAACCATCTCTATAAAGTGCACAAGCCTTGAGTGCAAGTTCCCAGCTGAGCTGATAACAATCTGCAATCTCTTCTATTGTTGCCTCATTTGGAAGGTTAATTGTTTTGGAAATTGCACCACTGATGAATGGTTGTGTTGCTGCCATCATGCGGATGTGACCATGCGCATGAATGTAACGCTCTCCTTTCTTTCCACACTTGTTAGCGCAATCAAACACTGGGTAGTGCTCTGGCTTAAGATGTGGCGCGCCTTCGATGGTCATGGTACCACATACATAATCATTTGCTGCTTCAATCTCTGAATTTTTGAATCCAAGTGCATGAAGCATATTCCAATCGAAATTGAAATACTGCTCTGGCTTGAATCCTAAGCGCTGTAAACATTCCTCACCGAGTGTATATACATTGAATACGAATCCAACTTCAAATGCTGAAAGTACCGCATCATCTAGCTTCTTAATTTCTTCAGCAATAAATCCTTTCTCACTTAGCGTCTGATGATTAATGAAAGGCGCACCTGCAAAACTCGCAGAACCAACAGCATACTTAATAATTGCATCTTGTTCTGCTGCAGTATATTTAAGATTAGCCAAAGCTTGTGGCACAGACTGGTTGATGATTTTAAA
>JBDLUR010000075.1:0-4619 GCA_039805205.1 Bacteroidota bacterium | reverse complement strand
CCGGATGACGAAAAATCGCATTTGAAATTTATTGCTAAGCATAAACTACCCTTCAGAATTATTGCTGATACAGATAAAAAACTAGTAGAGAAATACGGTGTTTGGGGTGAAAAACAGCTCTATGGTAATAAATACATGGGAGTATTTAGAACCACTTTTCTGATTGATGAAAATGGCGTGGTTGTAAAAATTATTGCAAAGCCTAAAGTGAAAGAGCACGCTTCAGAAATAGCTGCCGGTTTTGGATTATAAGATCCATTCTACTTCTCCGTGTGTGAAGTTTCTTTGCTTTTCATAATTGGTCAGCAGTTCTCCATTTTCATTTACGCTTTCTACTGTGGTGAGCATCAATTCGTCCCCCTTTTTTAGGGTAACACACTGATTTCGTTTGAATAATCTTTGGTTGTACAATTGCAGATGGGTTTCAAACTGACCTTCACTTAGCTCGTTGTATCTTTTCCCAAGAAAAGTGCAAAGTTCTATAGCCAATTGTGGAACATCAAATGATTTCCCTGTGATTTGTTTTAAGGAAACAGGTGTGTTTTTCATTGGGATAAAGGCAGTTTGGTTGATGTTAATGCCTATACCAACAACCGCTTTTTCCCAATTACTGCCTTTTATTACATTTTCAATTAAAACGCCCCCTGCCTTTCTGTCACGCCAATAAAGGTCGTTTGGCCATTTTATACATGTTTCGTCACCTGCATATTTGCTGAAAAAATCACTGCAAGCAAGTGCTGTGGCACAGGAAAGTTGAAATTGATCTTGGATAGAAAGCCAGGTAGCGTCTAGAATAGCACTCAGCATGATATTTTCGCCCTTGCTACTTTCCCATTGCTTGTTTTTCTGTCCCCTTCCCTGTGTTTGTTCCTCGGTAAATATGACCATACCGTCTTTGGCTCGACCCTCTCTGATCAATCCTTTGGCATAGTTATTGGTACTATCAATTGTTGGCAATATGATAAAAGGTTCGCCGATCATGTTGTAGCCCCAAAACGGAGTGAATTTATCCTTAATTTTGAGCAAGATACTCAAGGAACAATTAAAAAAATAGCATTTGACAATTAGATCTGAAGAGGTAGTACCCCTTAAAAAAGTAACCAGGTTAACAAAGAGTAGTAAAATACTGAAAGTTATCATTAATGCCATACAGGACAAGAAAGGAGAACATGTTGTTTCTCTCGATCTTAGAAAAATACCAGAAGCGGTGGCGGACTTCTTCATTATTTGTGAAGCGAGTTCAACTGTTCAGGTAAGAGCAATCGCTGAATGGGTAGAGGAATGTGTGAAGAAACAGTGTGATGAGCCTCCTTATAAACATGAAGGATTAAGTGCAAGTCAGTGGGCCCTGATCGACTACGTGAATGTAGTGGTACATGTATTTCAAAGTGAAACCAGAAAGTTTTACAAGCTTGAAGAAATGTGGAGCGATGGAGTAGCTTCAACAGAAGAAACTGAAGAAGTAGCTGCTCCTGTTAAAAAAACACCCGCGCGTAAAACAACAAAATCTCAAAAGAAATAACGAATTGATATGAATCAAGAAGAGAATAAGAACGATAAGCGTCAAAACCCATTCTCCTCCTTTAAGAGAAATAAAGAAAATGGCGGAAATGGCCCTTTGCCTAAGGGTCCTAAATTCAGTTTTTATTGGATTTATGTTATTGCCGCTGTAATGCTCATCGGTTATCAGGTAATGCGCGGAGTGAGTCCGGATGCCAGCACCATTACTGAGTTGGAATTCAGACAAAAATTGCTTGAAAGGAACCATGTTGAAAAACTGGAGCCTGTAAAAAATAAAGGAATTATTAGGGTTTATCTCAAACAAGACAGTTTGAATAGTCCTTTGTACGATACTTTAATTGGTGCTAAGAAATTGGTTCATGCAAAAGCGTCAAAGGGTCCTCATTTTCAGTTCAGTTATTCTAAGGTAGACGACTACCAAGAAAACATTGATAAGTATTTCAGTGAACATCCAACTGTAACGCCAGTAAAGGTTGACCCAGTAAGTGATCCAGAATTTTTCGGACCCTTGTTGAATTTCCTTTTCCCCTTGTTGATGTTTGGATTGTTGTTTGTGCTTATGATGAGAAAGATGGGTGGTGGAGCAGGCGGAGCAGGTGGTGGAGGTATCTTCAACATCGGTAAGTCAAAGGCACAACTATTCGATAAAGGAACAAAGGTAAACATCACCTTCACTGATGTAGCTGGTTTGGATGAAGCAAAGCAAGAAGTGATGGAGATTGTAGACTTCCTCAAAAATCCTAAAAAATATACAGCACTTGGAGGAAAAATTCCGAAAGGAGCTCTTTTAATTGGTCCTCCTGGTACTGGTAAAACATTGTTAGCAAAAGCAATGGCAGGTGAGGCACAAGTACCATTCTTCTCGATGTCTGGTTCTGATTTCGTGGAGATGTTTGTGGGGGTTGGTGCAAGTAGGGTTCGTGATTTGTTCAAACAAGCAAGAGAGAAAGCACCATGTATTATTTTCATTGACGAGATTGATGCCATTGGTAGAGCCCGTGGTAAAAATGTGATGATGAGCAATGATGAACGTGAAAACACATTGAACCAATTGCTTGTAGAAATGGATGGTTTCGGTGGAGATAGTGGTATCATTATTCTTGCGGCTACCAACAGACCTGATGTATTAGATAGTGCATTGTTAAGACCAGGAAGATTCGACAGACAGATCAGTATCGACAAGCCAGATGTAAAGGGACGAGAAACAATTTTCTTGGTGCATCTTAAGCCGATCAAGAGATCTGAGAAATTAGATATTCATAAACTGGCAGAGCAAACACCAGGTTTTGCTGGAGCAGATATTGCCAATGTTTGTAACGAGGCTGCTTTGATTGCTGCGCGTAAAGGAAAATCAGAAGTGGATATGGATGATTTCCAAGATGCTATTGACAGGGTCATTGGTGGACTAGAAAAAAAGAATAAAATCATTTTACCGGAAGAGAAAAAAATTATTGCCTATCATGAAGCAGGTCACGCTGTTTGTGGTTGGTATCTTGAACATGCTTATCCGTTATTAAAAGTAACAATTGTACCAAGAGGTGTTGCTGCTTTAGGGTATGCGCAGTATACCCCGAAAGAACAATATCTCTACAACACTGAACAATTGCAAGATCAGATGTGCATGACCTTGGGTGGAAGGGCAAGTGAAGAAATCTTCTTTGGCAAGATTTCTACTGGAGCACAAAATGATTTGCAACAGGTGACAAAAATGTCTTATGCCATGGTGACTGTTTATGGGATGAGTGAAAAAGTGGGAAATGTGAGTTTCTATGATCCTCAGCAAGAAAGCACTTTTACTAAACCATATAGCGAGGAGACAGGTAAGTTGATTGATAACGAAGTGAGAAGTCTAGTAGAGGAGGCCTATAAGCGAACAATTCAATTATTGACTGAAAAGAAAGAAGAAGTAGAAAAAATTGCTTTGGCTTTGTTGGATAGAGAAGTGCTTCACCAACAAGATGTAGAAGACTTAATTGGAAAAAGACCTTATGGTGAGAAAAAGATTTTCTCCGATGATCCAGTTGAAGTGATTACAGAAGTTGCAGAAGTAAAATCTTCTGATGACAGTACAACTGAAAGTTAATTAATGAGATAAGGCATGGAAGCATCTTCTGGTAAAGAAGCTATTTTAAAAAATATCAGGAAAGCATTGGTTCATCCAACCGATATGCCCTATCCTTCACTTGAAAAAATTGATTTTTCTTTTGAGGGGAGTAAGGAAGATCTTGCTGTGTTATTTGCTGAGAAGTTTTCATCTTTATTGGGTAAGTTCTCTTTTTGTGAATCAGAGGCTGATTTGGTTCAACAATTAACAGGATTAGCGGAAGAGCAGAAATGGGAAGAGATTTACTGTACAGATGAAAACATCAAATTTGCATTCAACTCTTTTGGATTTAAGCCATTCTCTGATAGGCCTTTAAAAGATGCTGATGTTTCCATTACTATTTGTGAGGCATTGGTTGCACGCACAGGTAGTATAGTCTTGAGCAGTGCTGTTTCTTCAGGGAGGACTACTAGCGTTTATGCCCCGGTGCATGTTTGCATTGCTAAGGTGAGTCAGCTAGTATATGATGTAAAAGATGCGATTGCTTTGATGCAGACAAAATATGGAGATCAGATGCCTTCCATGATTAGTTTCGCAACCGGACCGAGTCGGACTGCTGATATTGAAAAAACGCTGGTTGTTGGTGTACACGGACCTAAAGAGGTTTATTGTTTTCTGCTTGATAAATAAAGGCGTTCAATTTCAATACTGACTATATTTGAACATGCAAATACCCGCTGGAAAAAAAGTTTACTTTTTATCTGACTTCCACCTAGGGGTTCCAGACCATGCATCTAGTTTGGCGAGAGAAAAAAAAGTTGTTGCATTTTTGGATCAAATCAAAGACAGTGCTGCAATGATTTTTGTGGTTGGAGATTTATTTGATTTTTGGTTTGAATACAGAACCGTTGTTCCAAAGGGGTATGTTAGAATATTAGGCAAGCTTGCAGAGCTAACCGATAAACAAATTCCAGTTCATTTTTTTGTAGGGAACCACGACATGTGGATGTCGGGTTACTTTGAAAAGGAATTGAATATACCAGTTCATTTTGAA
>JBDLUR010000074.1:0-2623 GCA_039805205.1 Bacteroidota bacterium | reverse complement strand
GGTTCTAAACAGCAGCAGTACATCGTCTTCATCCTAAAGGCAGCTATTGCTTCTTTTATTACCTATTTATGTATGTATGCCTATCGGAAACCGTTTACGGCGGCTGCATTTGATGGGATTAGTTTTATGGGCATCGATTACAAAATACTCTTGATTATATCTCAGTTAATTGGTTATACACTCTCAAAATACCTCGGTATTAAAATCATTTCTGAGCTGAAGCATACCAATAGAACCAAAATGTTAATTGGATTGATGGTTACAGCGATGTTCATGTTGTTGTTGTTTGCCCTTGTTCCTGCACCGTATAATTTTCCATTTATGTTCTTAAATGGTATTCCATTAGGGATGATATGGGGAGTTGTTTTTGGTTATTTAGAAGGAAGAAGAGCTACTGAACTTTTGGGGGCTATCATGGCAAGTAGCTTTATTATTTCTTCCGGTATTGTAAAGGGAAGTGGTAAATTCTTGTTGGATAATTACCATGTTTCTGACATGTGGATGCCTTTTCTGACAGCATTGCTCTTTACACCTGTTTTGTTGGTTGGGGTTTATTTATTACACAAACTTTCTCCACCTACTGGTGAGGATATTAGCGAGCGGACTGAAAGAATACCGATGACAGGATTGGAAAGAAAAATGTTTATCCGAAAGTTTGGTATTAGTATAGTTGTAACCGTTTTTATCTATGTAGTATTGACCATGTTCAGGGATCTGAGAGATAATTTTGCTGTTGAATTTTGGCAGGAACTTTCAGCTAACAATATTCCAAGTTTATTAATTACATCTGAATTACCTGTAGCTTTTGCTGTCTTGCTTGTGATATCCTTGATGATATTCATCAAGAACAATCGCTTTGCCTTTTATTTTAATTTACTGCTTGTGATGCTCAGTGGATTGCTGATGATTATTTTTACCACTTTGTACTTCAATCAAAGTATAAGTGCGTTGAGCTGGATGATTTTATCTGGATTTGCACTTTATCTCCCATATCTAATTTATCATACTGTATTGTACGAAAGGTGGATAGCCTTCTTTAAGTTTAAAAGTAATGCAGGATTTTTAATGTACTTATCAGATGCCTTTGGTTATTTAGGTAGTACAACTATTTTGTTGATTAAGAATTTCGCAACACCTGATATATCCTGGGTAAATTTTCTTACCTATTCTTCTTTATGTTTAGGCGGACTACTTTTTAGTCTTTCTTTGTTTTTGTTTTTCTATTTCAAAAAGAAATCACCCAAATTAGCAATATGAAAAAAAGGGTCATTGTTATTGGATCTGGAATTGTTGGCTTGGCTATGGCAAGGGCATTGGCTATCAAAGGAAATGAGGTAACTGTGATTGAGCGTCATAGTTTTCCAGTTGGAGCTTCCATTAGAAATTTTGGTATGGTTTGGCCCATCGGGCAACCAGACGGGGTTTTACATGAGAGAGCACAACTTTCTAAATCAATTTGGAAAGAAATAACTGCTGATGGAGGATTTTGGCATGAGCCAGTCGGATCTCTCCATTTAGCATATAACAATTTAGAATTACAAAGTTTAGAGGCATTCTATACCTCAACAAAAGCGACAAGAAATTATCAACTACTCAATGCCTCTCATACCTTGAGATTTTCATCTTCCATTGTTTCTCATGACCTCAAAGGTTCGTTGTATAGTCCGGATGAAATGATTGTAGACTCACCAACCATCCTTGCAGCATTACCCAACTATTTTTCAGAAAAATATGGAATACAGTTTCATTTCAATACCCATGTTACCCAAGTAGAAACCTATAAAGTCTATTCTGGTAAAACAGTATTTGAGGCCGATGAAATATATATTTGTACTGGTCCGGATTTTGAAAATCTCTTTCCTGAACTATATGCTTCACTCCCCATCACCAAATGCAAACTGCAGATGATGCGAATGGGAGTACAACCAAATGGATGGAGAATGGGTCCTTCATTATGCGGCGGATTATCTCTCACTCATTATCCAAGTTTCAAATCTGCTGGTTCAATAGTGGATGATTTGAAAAATCATTTTTCTCAATACATGAAAGAGTATGTCGATTTAGGCATTCATGTAATGGTTTCTCAGAATCAAGCTGGAGAGTTGATCATTGGTGATTCACATGAGTATGGTCCAACCCACGATCCTTTTGAAAGAGAAGAGATCAACGCTCTAATTTTAAATTATTTAAAAACCTTTGCTAGGTTCGAAAACGAAAAAATTACTCACCATTGGAATGGTGTGTATACCAAAATGACTGATGGGTCGACTGAGTTGATCCTTCACCCTCTGCCTGGCGTTACTGTTGTCAACGGCTTAGGTGGTAATGGTATGACTTTGTCTTTTGGTTTGGCACATCAATTGGTGAATAGTTAAGAAATTTTATGTTCTGATTGAATCTGTTAAAAAATTTATCGACTTCCTTTTAAATTCTCAATTTTTTTTGTTTTGGATTTAGTTGATCTTCTATTGTAAAACAAGATCGTTTATTGATTTTCGAAATTAATTAGTAGTACAATTAGTCTAGAAAGTGCATCGTCTATAAATATTCATAAATGCCAAAGATTTAGAATATTAATAGATTATTATGAATAAAATATTGAAATTTGCGGCGGAAAAAAGAA
>JBDLUR010000073.1:0-9492 GCA_039805205.1 Bacteroidota bacterium | reverse complement strand
TTCATCCAAATGATGATGTCAATAAATCACAATCATCAAACGACACCTTCCCTACTGCAATGCATATTGCTGCTTATCAAATGTTGATTTCAACAACCCTTCCTGGTATTGAAAAATTAAGGAATACGCTTGCTGCAAAAAGCAAGGCTTTCATGCATGTGGTTAAAATAGGAAGAACACATTTCATGGATGCAACTCCATTAACAGTGGGACAAGAATTCAGCGGTTATGTTTCACAGTTGGATCATGGAATAAAAGCTATAAAAAACACACTGGCACATCTTTCGGAACTTGCATTGGGTGGAACAGCAGTCGGTACCGGTATCAACACCCCAGACAATTATGCCGAAAATGTTGCCAAGCATATTGCTTCACTCACTGGCTTACCATTTGTTACGGCAGAGAATAAATTTGAAGCACTTGCAGCTCATGATGCCATTGTAGAGGCACATGGTGCACTAAAGACTGTTGCAGTAAGTTTGATGAAAATCGCCAACGACATTCGTATGCTTTCATCCGGACCAAGAAGCGGCATTGGTGAAATTTTCATTCCAGACAATGAGCCAGGTTCTTCAATTATGCCCGGTAAAGTCAACCCAACCCAATGTGAAGCCCTCACTATGATTGCAGCACAGGTTTTGGGTAATGATGTAGCAATAAACATTGGTGGTGCAAATGGTCATTTTGAATTGAATGTATTTAAACCGATGATGATTTACAACTTCCTGCACAGTGCAAAATTGATTGGTGATGGTTGCGTAAGTTTCAATGATAAATGTGCTGTGGGTATAGAACCTTTGCATGACAACATCGAAAAGCACCTCAATAATTCATTAATGCTTGTTACAGCATTGAATACAAAAATTGGATATTACAAAGCGGCAGAAATTGCTCAGAAAGCCCACAAAGAAGGAACCACACTCAAAGAAATGGCTGTTAAGTTAGGCTACTTGAGTGAAGCAGAATTCGACCAATGGGTTGTGCCTTCTGAGATGGTTGGAAAATTGAGCTAAGGTTATCCTAAATCAATTTCAGTATTGTCGCCTATATTCAAGGTGCGTGTCTCCCCTTTGATGACTGTATCAGAGCCAATGAGAGAGTCGTGCAAGACCACGTCATATAGTTTTGTAAACGAACCCACGATGGATTCTTTTACAACAGAATAACTGATGACAGACTTTTCACCTATGGTTACATTGGGTCCGATAATCGCATTTTGAATTTCACAATCAGGAGCAATGCTTACTGGCGGAATAATGATTGTATTCAGGTAATTATCTTGATTAGAAATTTCTCCACCCCACTTTTTTAGGAGTGTAGCATTACTCTCTAATAAAGTTTCTTTCTTACCACAATCAAACCAATTCGCAACCTTCATAGTTGAGAAAATTGCACCCCCACTTACCATACAATCCAATGCAGGAGTTAGGCCCATTTCACCTTCCTCTGCAATCGTTTTGGACATCAATTGTTCAATGCATTTAAACATTAAACTAGTCTCCACAATTTTATAAATTCCTACCAAAGCATTGTTCGTTCTTGGTATTTGAGGCTTTTCAACCAATTTTGTTACGATAAAATTTTCATCAGTTTCTGCAACTCCAAAATCTCTTGGATCATCAACCTTCTTTACACATAAAACAGAACCAGTAGATTCCAGTAATGATGACACGTTATATTCACAGATGGTATCGCCCAATGCAATGATTACTTCGTCTTCTCCCACTGCATCCTTACATAAATATATAGCATGCCCCAACCCCTTTCGCTCATTCTGATAGATGATAGTGATATTTAAATCAGGATATTTTGTTTTTGCATAGTCCATGATTTTATCACCGAGATATCCAACAACCAAAATAAAATCTTTGACCCCCGCTTCTGCTAACTGATCAATGATGATACTAAGGATAGTCTTCCCAGCAAGTGGAATCAAAGCCTTAGGTTGCGTATACGTATGCGGTCTAAGTTTAGTGCCGGCGCCGGCTACAGGTATGATCGCTTTCATTAGTTGTTTTGGTTAACGCTGACTAGCTATCAGCAGATTTAAATCGGTATACTTCAAATTAAAACGCTGACTCAAATGAAAATTAGTCAGTGACCCTTTGAACATATACACTCCATTTCGAATATTACTTTGGTGCCAAATCAATTCTTCCAATCCACCTTCATCACCAATTTTGAGTAATAAAGGCATTAAGACATTACTGATTGCTTGAGAGGCTGTTCTAGCAAAACCAGATGGGATATTGGGAACACCGTAGTGCAAGACGCCAAATTTTGAAATTACGGGCTGCTCATGTGAGGTAACTTCTGATGTTTCAAAACATCCACCCCTATCAATACTCACATCAACAATCACACTTCCTGGTCGCATTTGAGACACCATTTCTTCAGAAACAACCACAGGGGTTCTACCTCCTGTGGAAGTAAGTGCGCCGACTGCCACATCACAGGTCTTCAATTGTTTGGCTAGAATTTTCGGTTCAATTACGGAGGTCCACAACCGAACACCCATGTTATTTTGTAAGCGCTTCAGCTTGTATATATTGTTATCAAAAACCTTTACACTAGCACCCATTGCCAATGCAGTCCTCGCAGCATATTCGCCTACAATACCCGCTCCAATAATAATTACTTTGGTTGGAGGTATTCCAGATATACCTCCCAACAATGCCCCTTTCCCATTATTTGCACTACTCAAATACTGACCAGCAATCAACATCACAGCACTGCCAGCAATTTCACTCATACTTCTTACAATAGGATTGTGGCCAGATTCATCTTTTAGGTTCTCAAAAGATAAAGCCGTTATTTTTTTCTCCATCATCTTCTCCAGAATATGAGTTTTCATTACTGGAAGATGGATAGGCGAAATAATGGTTTGTCCAACCGACAACAATGGTAATTCCTCATCAGAAACTGGAGCCGATTTCATAATTAGCTCATGCGTGAATATTTCTTTTTTATCATGCGCAATTTGAGCCCCAGCTTCGGCATAATCTTTATCTGAAAAATGAGCTGCTTCACCTGCCTTGTGCTCTACCACAACCTGGTGTCCGTTATTAATCAATACTCCAACAGCGTCTGGAGTTAGTGCAATTCTATTTTCTTGAAAGGCATTCTCTTTGGGAATGGCAATTTTTAATGCAGATGATGAAGGCTTTACATCTAGCGTTTCCTCCAAAGGTTCATAATGAATACTAGAACTGATGAATGGTTTTCTAATTGCCATGGGTTAATTGTACTACAAGTTAATCAATTTTCAGCTGACACCACCTGTATATGCCGCTGGTCTGGACTGATATAGGTTATTTCCACATTTAATGCTCCTTCAGGAATAATCCCTAACGCCTTTTCAGGCCATTCCACTAAACAAAGATGACCACTATACAGATTATCTTCAACCCCCGCGTCATATGCTTCTTCTTCGTCCTTTACTCGGTATAAATCAATGTGATAAATGAATGCCCCCACTTTTTCTTCCTTGCATTTGTACTGGTTAACCAGAGCGTAAGTGGGACTACTCACAGTATCTTCAACACCCCACAATTGACAAAGTGTTTTTATAAGTGTTGTCTTCCCCGCACCTAAATTGCCTGAGAAAGTAACCACTTTAAAGCGACTAATCACTTCAGCCAATTCAGCAGCAATTAGAGGCATTTCTACGATTCCATAACTTTTATCCATCCACTTCATAACACTGCGAAGATAAATTAATCAGTAAATTCGTAGTATGGAAACCGTAAAATGGAAAGTTGAGGGAATGACCTGTGCAAATTGTGCGCTAACCATCAATAAGTACCTCGACAAAAAAGGCATGCAAAACATCAGGGTCAATCCCATTGATGCTGAAGTCACCTTTGAAACGATTGAAGGTATTGAAACCAAATCTTTGAAAAAGGGTATCAATGATTTAGGGTACCATGTAATTGACCAACAACAAGACACTGCAACCAAACAGCCCTTTTTTTCTAACCAACGCAATAGACTACTTTTTTGCCTTCCATTCACTTTGGTACTCATGTTGCACATGTTAGAAAAATGGGTACCTATCCATTGGTTGATGAATCCTTTGATTCAGCTCCTACTTTGTCTTCCTGTTTATATTGTAGGCATGTCCTTCTTTGGAAAAAGTGCTTGGATCAGCTTACGCAACAAGATGCCCAATATGAATGTATTGATTGCACTTGGCGCAACTGCTGCATTTGCCTATAGCTTGATTGGCACACTAATGGGACAAGGAGAGCAGTATATGTTTTACGAGACTGCTGCCACTATTATCACTTTGGTTTTCCTTGGTAATTATTTAGAAGACGCATCAATGCAGTCGACACAAAGAGCATTAAAATCTCTTGTGAAATCACAAAAGGTAATGGCCAATATGATTGCCTTTGACGAAAACCATCAGGAAGTTATTTTCCCGATTGAAAACACGCAATTAAAAGTGGGTGATCTTGTTTTAGTAAGAAGTGGAGAACAGGTGCCCATTGACTGTAAAATTTTATGGGGTGATGCACATGTGAATGAATCCTTGCTGACTGGCGAAAGTATTCCAGTGCATAAAGTTGCAAAAGACAAGGTCATTGGCGGAAGCATAGTAGAATCTGGCTCCATCAAAGCACAAGTAACTGCAACAGGAGATGATACCGTACTATCAGGCATCCTCAATCTTGTTAGACAAGCGCAAGGCGAAAAACCACCCATTCAACAAATGGCAGATAAAATCAGTGCCATCTTTGTCCCTTTAGTTGTTGGCATCGCTTTGCTAACATTTATTGGCAATTATATTTATCTCTATAATACTGCTGGCTCAACTGATTTATTCACACATGCACTTATGAGAAGCATTGCAGTTCTCGTAATTGCTTG
This sequence comes from Bacteroidota bacterium, assembly GCA_039805205.1. Taxonomy (GTDB): domain Bacteria; phylum Bacteroidota; class Bacteroidia; order Chitinophagales; family Chitinophagaceae; genus Pollutibacter. Next base: position 4,620 of record JBDLUR010000073.1, on the reverse strand, counting down.
TCCCTGTGCAATGGGTTTAGCAACTCCAGCAGCAATAGCGGTAGGATTAGGAAGAGCTGCAAGAACTGGCATACTTTTTAGGAATGCTACCAGTCTTGAAAATTTCAAAAACATCAAACAAATTGTTTTTGATAAAACAGGCACACTCACTACCGGTAAATTTACATTAGCCAAACATGAACACACCTCCATCAATGATGAAGAGTGGAAAACAGTTGTATACTCTCTTGAAAAATATTCCAACCACCCCATTGCGCAATGTGTTGCAGCATCCTTCAAAACCAAAGATGAAATAAGGTGGAAAAATATTGAGGAGGTAAAGGGACTGGGTATGAAGGGCGAAGACAAGGATGGAAACGTCTTCTGGGCTGGTTCCTATAAAATTGCCAATAACCATACCAATGATAATTTACATAATGTTTACATACTAAAGAACAACGAACTTATTGGTTGGATTGATGTAGAAGATGAATTAAGACCAGAGGCCAAAGATGTTATCACTTACTTGAAATCAAAAGGTATTAAAACCATACTACTAAGTGGGGACAAACAAGAGAAATGTAATCATATTGCAAATATTTTAGGCATTGACGAAGTTTATGCTGAACAAAGTCCTGAAGAAAAATTAATAAAAATAGCTGCGCTAAATGCTGCTTCACCCACTGCAATGGTAGGTGATGGCATCAATGATGCACCAGCCTTAGCCAAGGCAACCATTGGGATTTCACTAAGTGAAGCCTCACAAATGGCCATACAAAGTGCACAGGTAGTACTGATGCACGCTGGCTTAAAAAAATTACCTACAGCTTTAGGCTTAGGCAAACATACCTACCTCACTATCAAACAAAACTTATTTTGGGCTTTCTTTTACAATATCATTGCTATACCAATAGCTGCGTTTGGTTTCCTCACACCAACTTTTGGCGCTATGGTTATGGGACTTAGTGATGTTGTATTGGCAATCAATTCTGTTAGACTCTTCATCAAAAAAGTAATCTAGTATTCTGCACATGACCCCACATCAAATCCTGAAAACATATTGGGGACATGACCAATTCAGACCCGCTCAACTTGAAATTATTCAAGCAATTTTAGACGAGAAGGACACACTTGCCATTCTTCCAACAGGTGGTGGCAAATCCGTTTGTTTTCAGATTCCTGCAATGATAAGAGAAGGCCTTTGCCTTGTGATTTCACCCTTAATTGCCTTGATGGAAGATCAAGTAAACCGACTTAAAGAAAACGATATACCTGCAGCTGCATTAGTTTCAGGGATGAGACTTCAAGAGCAAGAAGAAATTTTAGCCGCTGCAGAAAACAATGAATTAAAATTTCTCTATGTTTCGCCTGAACGACTACAATCGAAAAGTTTTATTGCTGCTCTAAATGACATGCCTATTTCTCTTATAGCAATAGACGAAGCACATTGCATTTCACAATGGGGTTATGATTTCAGACCTGCTTATTTGAATATTGCTGCTATCAGAGAACAACTCGCACATGTGCCTGTAATTGCATTGACAGCCTCAGCAACAGAAAAAGTGAAAGAAGATATACAGGAGAAATTATTGATGAAATCTCCGAATGTCTACAGCACCTCTTTTAGTCGGAAGAATCTTTCTTATCGCGTTGAAGAGAGTGCTGATAAAATCAGTAGATTAGTTTATTGGATAAAGAAATTAAGTGGTAGCGGTATTGTCTATTGTAGAACAAGAAGAAGAACAAAAGAAATCAGCGATCTTCTCAATGGACATCAACTAAAAAGCGATTTCTATCATGCTGGATTAGACCAAGACAACAGAAAGGAAAAACAACAACGTTGGATCAACGGAACTACCCCTATTATGGTATGTACCAATGCCTTTGGAATGGGAATTGATAAGGGCGATGTAAGATTTGTTATACATGCAGATGTTCCTGATTGTCTGGAGAATTATTACCAAGAAGCCGGAAGAGCAGGAAGAGATGGGAATACGGCCTATGCAATACTTTTATACAAAGAAGATGAACTAAAGGAATTGAAGCTGTTACCAGACGTGAAGTTTCCAAATCTTGCTACAATAAGAAAAGTTTATCATGCATTAGGCAATTATTTTCAATTACCCATCGGTCTCGGCATGGGTGATTTTTTCCCTTTCCAATTGGAAGACTTTTTAATTAAGTTTAAACTTGATACAAATGAAGTTGTTCATAGTCTGCAAGCATTGAAACAAGAAGAAATCATTGCATACCTTGAAAAAACATTTACACCCTCAAGCGTACAATTTATTTCAGATCGAAGTAGGATTGAAGATTTTGAAAATAAATACCAAGATCTAGAGCCAATCATTAAAGCACTTTTACGAACATATGGTGGAGTTTTTGATGGACCAGTTAACATCAATGAAACACAGTTGGCTTGGATTTTAAAACGAGATATTATCAGCATTAAAGAACAGCTACTTGCTTTACATCAAGCAGGCATCATATCCTATTCACCCAAAAATGATCAACCTCAAATTGGCTACCTGCAAGAACGCGTTCGAACAGATGAGTTAAATATCAATCATGAAAATTATTTGCGCAGAAAAAAAGAATATGCAAATAGAATTTCAAAAATGATTGAATACATCCATACAGATACTTGTAGATCGGTTATAATTGGACAGTATTTTGGTGATTCAGCAATTATCGATTGCAGCATCTGTGATAATTGCACTGAAAAAATACATGAAAAAAAGAGAGCGGTACTTATTCCAGAAATGATTGCGACTATTTTAGCTGAAATAAAACATGAGCCTAAAAGTCTTGATTACCTGAATTCTTTGGTCAATGAAGACGAAAGGTCCGTTATGCTAGCCATTAGCTACTTAAAAGAAGAACATAAGATCAAAATTTACCAAGACGGCAAGATTGGATTAAAATAAAAAAGGGCTGGATAGAAATCCGCCCCGTAAAAATCCAATATCCTATGAAAAACCATGGCAAAAGTATCCTTCGTTAAGGATAAGTCAAAGTTTTTAAGGCATTAGTTATTCACATTCTCAGCTATTATCTGACTACTTTTTTAGATTTTTTTTAAAGTCAGGGGCTAAATTTTAGAGATCTTCCTCTCTTTCCACCATGAGAATTGAGCTTTGAGGTTCGATCTAGTTCTTGAAGCATTAGAGATAAACTATGAAATCAGAGCAATTTTCGAAAATCAGTGCTGTTTAACAAAATTTTATTCGGTATCCGTTCCTAATGTGGTACTTTATATTTTTATTTGTTAAAAGCATTAAATTATGTCAGCCACTACTAAACCAAGAATTTTACTTTGTGAAGATGATCCTAATCTTGGACTTGTACTTAAGAACTTCTTGGAACTGAATGACTTTGATGTCACTTTGGAGAGAGATGGTCGTCTTGGATTAGCAGCATTCCAAAGAGAAAAATTTGATATCTGTCTGCTTGATGTAATGATGCCAAAAATGGATGGTTTTGCATTGGCAGAGGAAATCAGAGATATCAATGCAGATATTCCTTTGTTTTTCCTTTCTGCTAAATCAATGAAAGAAGATCAAATCAAGGGATATAAATTAGGTGCTGACGATTATATCACTAAACCATTCGATTCTGAATTGCTGTTATTCAAAATCAAAGCAATTCTAAAAAGGAATGAAGAGCAAAACAAAGAACAAGAAAACATAGAATACGATCTTGGTATCTATCATTTTATTCCCAAACTAAGGGAGCTATCTTCAGCAAACGGAAAAGTTACTTTGTCGCCTAAAGAAAACGAGTTACTCAAAATGTTGAGTGAATACAAAAACGATTTACTACAAAGAGAACTCGCACTTAAAAAGATTTGGGGCAACGACAACTACTTCAATGGAAGAAGCATGGATGTCTATATTGCCAAATTGCGCAAGTACCTCAAAGACGATCCAAATGTTGAGATAGTCAACATCCACGGAAATGGCTTTAGGCTGATTGTGAAGTAACACAATCGAATTACAGCAATTAGAAAAGTAAGTTATCCTGAGACTTTATTGGCTTTCGCCCAAGATGTTCATAGGCTCGAGCAGTGACTTCCCTACCACGCATAGTACGTTGTAGAAAGCCTTCTTGTATCAAAAAAGGCTCATACACATCTTCTATGGTGCCAGCTTCTTCGCCAACAGCCGTAGCGATGGTACCAAGTCCGACTGGCCCCCCTTTAAACTTATCGATGATGGTTGAAAGAATTCTGTTGTCCATTTCATCCAGACCATGTTCATCAACCTGTAAGGCATTTAAAGCATGTTTGGTGATTTCTAATGTAATATTACCATTACCCAAAACCTGGGCAAAATCTCTCACGCGTTTTAAAAGCCCGTTGGCTATTCTAGGTGTAGCACGACTTCTTCTAGCAATTTCCCTTGCAGCATCAGGTGCGATTTTGGAATTCAAAATACCTGAAGATCTGATGATGATGCGTTCAAGTACTTCATTCGGATAATATTCTAATCTTGATTTAATAGCAAACCTAGAAAGTAAAGGAGCGGTAAGCAATCCACTTCTTGTTGTGGCACCAATTAAAGTAAATGGATGAAGATTAATTTGGATGGTCTTTGCATTGGGACCACTATCAATCATGATGTCAATCTTGAAATCCTCCAT
>JBDLUR010000072.1:0-2630 GCA_039805205.1 Bacteroidota bacterium | reverse complement strand
CTGCTTGAAGTCGCTTTGGAAAATTTCGATCTCTAAAAAGTGTTTCCATCAAACTTTTAGCATCGTCATCATTGTCTTGGGCGAGTAAGGTGCGTACAATCCAGACCAATGCATCATTTCTTGCAGCTGATTTTGCAGTTAGTCCTTTTTCTTTTGTGGATACAGTATAGATATTGCCACTAGTATTTAGATTTGAACCAATTGTTTTTTCCAATCCCATTTCGTCTTTTCTCCTGGGTTGAAATGTATAGTTGATGTATTGAAATACATCATAGGCTGAATCAAATTTCTTTTGGTAATAGTAGGCTTGTCCCATTAACAAGTACAAATCATCCACCCAATCGTTTCTCAGGTCGTGCAATAAAATTCCATTATTGGATTTGTGGATGACAGAATCTAGCTCTTGTTTTTGAGCAGCAGTTTGGTCTAATGTATAATTGTAGAAAGAAAGTGGTCTGCTGAAGCTGTCCTTGTGTGCTTTTTTTGCACTAGTTAATACGTCTTGTAATTTATTGTTCGCATTGAAATAAAAATTGTAGTGCGCTACTACATTTTCTTTCATTCTTTTTACGGGATTGATTTTTTTATCTGGGGTTAATTCTGATTTTAGTTTTCTGTTTTCGTAGGCCTTAGGTTTCTTGAGGTCGTAGGTAAGATTCAGCTGGGCACTCGTATTTATTGCGCTGCATAGCAAGACCATTAGGAGGGAAGCTAGACGCAAGTAACAGGCGATATGAACAACAGGCTTTTTCACGGGTTGTAAAACTAAGCTTAATCCTGCTATTTTAAAAGAGCCTGATTTGTGAATTAACAGTAACTTTATGGGCGTATTTAAAGGGTAAAGCATGAGTGAAAGCCTAAAACAGAGCCGGTTTAAACGACTTACAAACAGATACCGTTTGGTAGTCATGAACGATCATTCCTATGAAGAGGTGGTTACCTTTAAAATTACCCGCTTGGGTGTTTATATTGCAGCCTGCTTTGTATTTGTGGTATTGGTAGGGTTAACAACAGCCTTAATTAGTTTTACGCCACTTAAATTTTATATACCCGGATATGGTAGCATGTCTGAACGCCGCGAACTTACTAGGTTAAAATTGCGTACCGACTCATTAGAAAAACAAATACATTACCGAGAAGCTTATTGGGAAAACGTAAAAAATGTACTTTCCGGCAAAGCTGAGTTGGTATTGGACACAGCCGTTATCTCTATTCCTGATCTTGAAGAAACGCTTGAGTAAAAATTACAGTGATGTCTGCCGATAATACATCTAAGCACCAAAAGGGAGGATCCAACTCATCATTGATGCGATATATGGGTTTGGCCACACAATTCTTTGTCTCTATTGGTGTTGGTTTATGGCTAGGTTCAAAATTGGATCAGTATCTTTCTTTTAATACGCCTGTTTTAATATGGATTTTACCTTTGATCATTGTGGTATCTTCGCTCATCAAAATCATTTTAGATACAAATAAGAAAAAGAAATGAACGTTAGGAAAGCACTCAAACCATTTTATACTATTTTCATCATCGTCAATTCCCTTGCTTTGATGTTGAATAAGCAGCTTCATAGTGCTGGTCTAGATGCTGATGTATTGATTATTGGTCATCTTTTTGTTTTTGCGCTGACTGGTGTTTCCTTTTATATTTTAAATAAAGGATTAAATGCCAAGACAACATTTAATTTTATGTCTGCCGTTTATGGTTCTTTTATGATGAAATTAGTGGTAGGGGCAGGTGTAGTTGTTCTTTATGTAATGTATGCTGGGGAACAAAAAAATCTTCCAGCTGTTTTTGCATCCATGTTTTTATACTTGGTTTATACCTTTTTTGAAATCAAAGGTTTGCTTGAACTGCTGAAGAAAAAATAACCATGTCTAAGTCGCAGGCACCTCTTCAATCTTTAGAAGATTTTTTACCTAAAGGTTCATATCCCATGATTGAACCTTATCTCATGCATTATAAAGTGCATTTAACCATCACCAAATCTAGATCTACTGTATTAGGTGATTACCGCAATGCACATGCAGGGAAGGCCCATCGCATCAGTGTGAATGGGAATTTGAATCCTTTTGCTTTTCTAGTAACCTTGTTACATGAGTTGGCGCATCTCATCACCTTTATTAGATTTGGGCATCGTGTTGAAGCGCATGGGAAAGAGTGGAAACAGCAATTTTCTGAATTACTCAAGCATTTTATCAGTGCCTCTTTTTTCCCGCTTGATATAAAAAGTCAGCTTGAAGCTTCATTGAAAAACCCTGCAGCAAGTTCTTGTGCAGATGTTGCATTGATGCGTGTATTGAGAAAGTATGATCCTGTTAAAGAGGGTCATTGCCTTGTTGAAGAATTGACTATTGGAGCAAGATTTGTAATCAAAGGTAACAGGGTGTTTGAGTGTGGAGAGCGTGTACGTAAGCGGATAAAAGCGACTGAAATCGCGACAGGAAAAGTGTACTTGTTTAGTCCGGTTTATGAAGTGAAATTGGTTACTATCTAGTTCAAATAAAATTTGTCAGCGATTAGAGTCAATACATTTAAATTGGCTATAATGCTTTACACATCCATACTGAACATCCATGATGTCCTGTATTTCCCATTGGCCCATTAAGGTATGAGAAGCCAAATTTTT